>NZ_DAOMQT010000008.1:0-5759 GCF_035445465.1 Agriterribacter sp. | reverse complement strand
ATACAGACATCATTTGCCTGATTTAACACTATCTTTTTATGTACTCCCGATAGCAGGAATTATCTATAGTCAGTATGCGCTTTATCATGCCCGGTAAAAAGATCATTTGGCGAATTGTTTTCCTTCTGCTGACAGGGTTACTTATTTTTTTAGCCCGGTATATATACCTCGCGGCTCCTGTTATAAGCGCATACGGAGCAAAAACAGCATGTTCGGCCGTTTACCTGCAACACCGGCAGATTCAAACGGTTATTGAGGAAGAGCTCTCGGACTTTCCTTTTTCTGTAGCCACTTACACTTTAAATGAGCACGATGCATCAGTAACCGGATCAGTGTTGGGATTTGCAAAACGAAAAGCTATATACCGGGAAGGGCTCGGCGCCACATTGGTGAATGACAGCAGCGAAACCCAAATAAGGGCACAACAATTCAGGCTCCCTGCAAAACCAGTAAAATATACAGACAGCATTCCCTGGCCAAACGGCGATCTGCTGCCCGACACCTTACCCGGAAACATTGATAGCATTGCACTGCATAGTATACTTCAGCGTGCATTAAATGAAGGTGGAATGGCGAAATCCCAGCATACAACAGCGTTAGCAGTAGTGTATGATGGCCAGCTCATAGCTGAAAAATACGCTGCCGGCTACAATAAACATACGCTTATGCCGGGATGGTCGGTTGCCAAGAGCATAACGGGCGCATTAACCGGTATTCTTGTAAAAGAAGGCAAGCTGAATGTAAATGCACCGGCGCCTGTGGCCGAATGGAAAGGAACCAGCAGGGAAAGCATTACCATAAAACAGTTATTACAGCAAACATCCGGTCTCGATTACGAAGAGAATTACAGGAAGGCCGGAAGCGCTACCAGCATGCTCTTTAAAAAAGGGAACGCTGCCGCCTACGCAGCGCAGTTGCCCCTCAAATACGCTCCCGGCAGCGTATTCAATTATTCCAGCGGCAATAGTAATATTATAAGCAGGATCATTCGCCAGGCTACAGGTGAAAAAAACTATCATGCCTTTCCCTATGAAACACTTTTTTACAAGACGGGTATGTATTCAATGGTGCTGGAGCCCGACGCATCGGGTACTTATGTGGGTTCCTCTTTTTGCTATGCCACGGCAAGGGATTATGCCCGGTTTGGCCTGCTCTACTATAATAATGGCATATGGGATAATGAACGGATATTGCCGGAAGATTGGGTAAAAGCAACGGTTCAGCCCCCGGCTGCTAACACCCTTCAACATTACGGTTACCAGTTTTGGCTAAATGGCTTCAATAAGAATGATCCTTTGCAACGCTGGTACGCCGATGTGCCGGCCGATATGTATTTTGCAGATGGTTTTGGAGGGCAGGATATTTATATCATCCCTTCAAAGCAATTAATAGTAGTTCGTCTGGGCCTGCACGTAACAGATGAGAACAGGCTGCTCAGGGAAATTATTTCAACCATACAATAAATATTCCTTTCTGTTTTTTCATTAAACAAATCAACACTAATGGAAATAAGGGAAGCGGCTGCAATGTTGAACGATGATCATTTGAATACTTTAAAGGAAACGGTTTGGGCCGACCTGGGATGCGGTAATGGCACGTTTACCCTGGCACTTGCAACTTTCCTTTCGCCCGGAAGCTATATATATGCGATAGACAGTAATGCTGCTTCCCTGCAACAGGTTCCTCCAAATTACAAACAGGTAGGCATTAAAAAATACAAAGCCGATTTTATTAATGATCCCTTTCCCTTTAATGCAATTGATGGAATACTTATGGCTAATGCATTACACTATGTGCAGCGCAAAGATGCCTTCATAAAAAAAATAGCGGTTCATCTAAAGCGAGATGGGCAATTTTTAATTGTGGAATACAATACAGATCAACCGGTACCCGTATGGGTACCCTTTCCGGTAAGCTTCGCTATGTTACAAAGCTTATTTCAAAATGCCGGCTTTAGCGCTGTTCAGCAATTGAGTGAGCGCCCATCCCTATATGGCCACGCTCCTATGTATTCAGCAATCATAAAGAGATAATCTCTTTTAATGGATGAATATGTTAAGAAAAGGGGAATGTAAAGAAAGAAAGGAGAAAAGATATTATTTTTAAGGGAATTACTATAATTAAAATAAAGCCATCAAAGTGCCGAAACCAGTTTCTTCCATCAACCGCGCATGGCATGAAAAGAACCGTATGCCTGCAAATGCCGGTTTTGCGCAAAGGGTTAAATGGCATGTGGAACATCAAAAGCACTGTTCCTGCCGCCCGATACCCAAAAAACTGGCGGAAGAAATGAAGAAGAAAGGAGTATCATTGTAAATGCAGCAGATCAATCTTTACCCGGGATGAAAAAAATAATTCAGTTATTATTCAGCATATGCTTTTTTTCTTCTACACTGTTGGCCCAGCAGGCTAACGATGTTGCAGGAGGTTATTTTCTTGAAGGTGTAAAAGAAACCACCAGTGGCTTCCGGCTAAAGCCCAATTATACTTTTACGTTCTTTTTTACCTATGGCGGGCTCGACCGTTATGGCTCGGGAAGATGGTCGCAGGAAAAAAACACCATTGTATTTAACAGCCGCGTAAAACCCGCAAGGGATTTTAAACTTTTATCTGCCAGGAGGGTTAATGATCATTTCGTAACGGTTAAATTCACAGACAATAATCCCGGGATCATACGTGGAATAGAATGCATACTGTATACGGCAAGGGGAAGACAAAAATTATTTACCGGTGATGACGGCATTGTAAAGTTTCCTAAAAATGAGGTAGATTCCATACAGATATTTTCACCACTTTTTCCCGATCATCCTTTTACTTTCATTGTAACCAATAAGATCCAGAACAATTTCGAGTTTGCCTTTGAAAAATGGATTGCCGAGGTCTTTTTTGAAGATTTTACCTTACTGCTCACTAATAACATGCTGGTGGGGCAGCACCCGTTGCTTAACGGAAAGCAGTTCAGACATGTAAAAGATAAGTAGATAGGTATGAGCGATCAGCCGTCAGCTATTGGCAATAGTCTCGGAACTGGTTGAGGTTGCGGATACTTTGTTCAACTATACTGTTAAAGCCCGGCTTTATTACCGTAGTTTGTCATTCCGGCGAAGTTCGGTACTGAGTATTTACAATAAAGCCAAACCAATAACGCACGGCCTGTCATCCTAACGAAAGAAGAGTTTGGCTTCGCTGAGATCATTGCAGATGCTTCCTGCGTGCAGCATGACAAGCAGCAGGACTTTGTTCGGCTATGCCGTTAAATCTTCCGGTAAAAGTTGTTGGATTGCCCCTGTTAAGATAGTGTTCAATAAGTCTTTGCAGAAGGTCGTTGGTCACTCCCGTATAAAGTACAGTTTTTTTTGAAGTTCGTAACAATATAAACCGAGTACGCAGAATGGTGTGTTTTCATGATATATAAGGTTAGTGTTTGACAGCACCGTCCTTCTCCGTACTTGTGGAGAGGGATAACAAGGCAAGGCTATTTTTCATCAGCCGAAGGCCCGTATAAACCCGGAACAGGTACATTCAGCAAACGGAGATATACCGATAACTGCCCGCGATGATGGATAATATGATTCATTACCAGGTTACGGATAGCCACTTTCCGGGGCAATTCAAAACGCATTAGCTCAGCTCTTCTCAGCGTCCACCGCATATTCAATTCTTCATCAGAGGTTTTTTCCAGAAACTCAACTGCCCGTTCTAAGGTAAGTTCAAAAATTTCCAATAATTCATCTCTTGAAGAAACATTTATCCGGTTAAAAACGTCCGTAGCAAAATTAAATTCGGTACCTGTCATTATATGATCAACCCATTGCGGCAATTCCGCTATATGGCAGGCCAGCCGCAGCAGCGGCATGCTCTTTTCATGTGGCTTCCAGTTCAGCTGATCTTCGGGTATCCGTTCCAGTATTCTGCGCGTATTTGATGCTTCGTGCCTGAGTTCACCTATGAGCGCTGTATGCATTAACATTGAAAAAATTTTGACAAAGATAGAATTGATTTTGCCATACTTTTTTTCTTTGCTACCTTTTCAGCACAAAATAAGCCATATGAATAAAAGCGTTGCTTTGTTTTTCCTGTCCTTTTTTATTTTGACAGCGTTGAGCTTTGAAGGATTTGCCAACATCCGCCTTCCTGCAGTACTTTCTAATAATATGGTATTGCAGCAGCAGTCAAGCGTAAACCTGTGGGGCTGGTCATCTCCTGCAGAGAAGATCTTCATTACCACATCATGGAGCTCAACAATTGATTCTACTGTTGCATCGGGCGATGCCAAATGGAATATTGCAATCAAAACGCCTGCAGCAGGCGGGCCGTATACCATTACTTTTAAAGGCAATAATACGATCGTGCTCAATAATGTGCTGATCGGTGAAGTGTGGGTGTGCTCGGGTCAGTCGAATATGGAGTGGAGCAGCCTCAATGGTTTGCCTCAAATGGATGCCGAACTGCCGAACAGCGCCAATACCAATATCCGCTTCTTTCATATTCCCAAAACCACGGCACTAACTCCCCAGGATGATTGCGCAGCTACGTGGACAGCATGCAACCCGGAAACATTAAAAAGCTTTAGTGCAGTGGCTTACTATTTTGGAAAGCAATTGCAGCAAAAATTAAACGTGCCCATTGGGCTTATCAATACCAGTTGGGGCGGCACTCCTGCCGAAGTATGGACACCGGAAGAGCTGGTGGAAAATGATCCTGAGCTGAAAGCGGCCGCAGCTAAAATTGGCGCAACCAACTGGTGGCCCAACGCACCGGGAAGGGCGTATAATGCTATGATCGCTCCCATTACATCCTATAGTATTGCAGGCGCCATCTGGTACCAGGGAGAAAGCAATACAGGCACTGCATCTACATATAAAGCATTGATGACAACGCTGATTGACAGCTGGCGTAAAGACTGGAACAAGGATTTTCCTTTCTATTATGTGCAGATAGCGCCCTTTGCCTATGGCAATAAAAATATAGGTGCTTTATTAAGAGAGGCGCAAACACAAACGCTTACCCATCCCAATACAGGCATGGCGGTAATTACCGACCTGGTAGATGATGTTAAGAATATTCATCCGCATAACAAGAAGGACGTTGGCGCAAGACTGGCCGCCTGGGCGCTGGCAGAAACGTATAAGAAAGAAGTGATCATTTATAAAAGCCCCATGTATAAAAGCATGGAGGTAAATAAAAATAAAGTAACGGTATATTTCGACAATGCGCCCAATGGACTGGTCATAAAAGGAGGAGAAAAGAAAGCAACCGAATTTTATATTGCCGGAGATGATAAAAACTTTTTACCTGCCGATGTAAAGATTGAAGGGGATCATGTAATACTCTCCAACAAACAGGTCAAAAATCCGGTTGCCGTTCGGTTTGCATTCAGCAATACGGCAATGGCCAATATTTTCAGCAGGGAAGCCCGCCCGGACGGCCCGGTCGGACGGGGATTACCTGTAAATCCCTTCAGAACCGACGACTGGGAGGTGGATACGGGAAAGGTGGAATGAGAAGTCAGACATTTATAGTGTATGGTTTGTAGTTGACATTGAAAGGTACAAGTTACAAGTTACAGGTTCCAGGGTGTGCCTTCCTTCGGATTTCGGATTTTGGTGCTTGTTATTTGTGTTTTGGTGCTTTATATTCCCTTCGGATTTCCTAATTTGGGGTTTATGGTTTATGGTTGCATGTTTCAAGGTACAGGTTACAACTTGTGCGTGCCTAAAATAGGTTGACATTTTTATAAATGTTCAAAAAGATCGAGC
>NZ_DAOMQT010000007.1:0-161829 GCF_035445465.1 Agriterribacter sp. | reverse complement strand
ACAAGGGCACAAAGCCCTGATTTTCAGGTTTTATTTTCTTTGTGTTTTCGTGACTTCGTGGCTAAATATTACTTTTCAGACAGCCCCTTCCATATTTTCCCCATTTCATACCTTGTAATAATCCCTGTACCACTCAATAAAACGCTGTATACCCTCCTGTACTTTTGTGTCGGGCTTATAATGCAAATTGCTCACCAGGTCCTGTACATCGGCACAGGTAGCAGCAACATCTCCCGGTTGCATAGGCAGGAATTGCTTTTCAGCCTTTTTACCCAGGGCTTCTTCAATGGCTTCAATAAAATCCAGTAAGCGAACCGGGTTATTGTTTCCAATATTATATACTTTATAGGGAGCGGTAGAAGTAGAAGGGTCGGGGTGGGCAGCATCCCAGGAGCTGTTACCGGCCGGGGGGTTATCAATTACCCTCACTACTCCTTCTACGATGTCGGCTATATAGGTAAAATCTCTTACCATATTGCCGTTGTTAAACACCTGTATGGGCTTGTTTTCAAGTATGGCTTTGGTAAATAAAAACAAGGCCATATCCGGTCTTCCCCATGGACCGTATACCGTAAAAAACCGGAGGCCGGTAGTGGGTATTTTAAACAAATGACTGTAGGTATGCGCCATGAGCTCATTGCTCTTTTTACTGGCAGCATATAAGGAAATGGGATGATCTACATTATCGGACGTGGCGAAAGGCGATTTACCATTGAGCCCATATACGCTCGAACTGCTGGCATAAGCAAGATGTTTGACATTATTATGGCGGCAACACTCCAGTATATTAAGGAACCCTACAATATTACTGTTAATGTACGCATCGGGATTCGTAAGGCTATAACGCACACCCGCCTGGGCGGCAAGATTACATACTTTGTCGAACTGCTGAGCCGCAAATAATTTTTCCAGATTCCCTTTATCTTCCAACTGAAGCTGAATAAACCTGTAATTAGCATGTTTGGAACTGGGTACCAGTTGATTGTATTCAATAGCCTCCTTTTCTATACCGGCAGTTTGCAGGCGGGTATATTTGAGACCTATATCATAATAATCATTAATACTATCCAATCCCACTACCTCATCACCCCGCTGTATCAGGTAATTAGCCAAATGGAATCCAATAAACCCTGCTGTTCCGGTTATTAATATTTTCATGCTTTTATTATTTATGGCTGCAAAGTAAATAAACTAACGGTAAATAAAGCTCAAAGCCGGAAGCGCTAAACTCGAAAGGAATACAAAGTACCAAATCATAAAAAAACAAATAGATACAGATGGTTCGTGCCTACTATGGCAAGCAAAATCCGGAGACTGAAGAAGCGAAATGCAACCATGACCCATAAACGATGAACCACAAATCAAAAATCCGAAGGAGGCTGTCAGCAATCGGCTATCAGCCATGAGCAATACAAGCAAGGAGTATTTATCCTATTATTAGCAGTAACCTGGCTGACTGCTAATAAGCTGATACCTGATCACCGCAAATCGCCTTACTTGCTCAAATGCATGCTTCTTTCCTTATACAGGGTTCTGAAATAAGGGTCGCGTAAATCCTTAATAAAGCGGATAGCTTCACCCGTGGATTTCATCTCCGGCCCTAATTCTTTATTTACACCGGGGAACTTATCAAAGCTGAAAACAGGCTCTTTAATAGCAAATCCTTTCAGGTTCTTCTCAAATTTAAGGTCTTTGAGCTTTACTTCTCCCAGCATTACTTTAGTAGCTATGTTAAGATAGGGGATCTGGTAGGCCTTCGCTATGAAAGGTGTTGTGCGGGAAGCCCGGGGGTTGGCTTCTATTACATATACTACCCCGTCTTTAATAGCAAACTGGATATTGATCAGTCCCCGGATGTCCAGCGCGCGGGCAATTTTTTCTGAATACACTTCCATGGTGGTTACTTCCAGCGGGCTAAGGTTGAAGGCAGGCAGCACGGCATTGCTGTCGCCACTGTGGATACCCGCCGGTTCTATATGCTCCATTACGCCCATTACATGAAAGGTTTCTCCGTCAAAAATGGCATCTACTTCCGCTTCCTGGCAACGGTCGAGGAAATGATCTATCAGGATTTTATTTCCCGGAAGATGTTTTAATAAGCTCAGCACTCCTTTTTCGAGCTCTTCATCATTCAGCACAATACGCATTCTTTGCCCTCCGAGCACATAGCTGGGGCGCACCAGCACCGGGTAGCCTACTTCCCTGGCTATTTCAATGGCATCATCTGCATTGAATGCTGTGCCATATCGGGGGTAGGGAATACCTAATGCTTTTAGCTCATCGCTAAAACGTCCGCGGTCTTCGGCAATATCCATATTATCAAAGGAGGTGCCGATGATACGGATGCCCTTTTCATGAAGCCGTTTGGCCAATTTTAAAGCGGTTTGTCCGCCCAACTGCACAATAACGCCCACCGGTTTTTCATATTCCACTATTTCCCATAAATGCTCCCAGAATACCGGTTCAAAATAGAGCTTATCGGCTATGTCGAAATCGGTTGAAACCGTTTCAGGGTTGCAGTTTACCATGATGGCTTCATACCCGCATTCTTTTATTGCAAGTAAACCGTGCACACAACAATAATCAAATTCAATACCCTGTCCTATACGGTTGGGGCCGGAGCCCAGCACCAGCACGGATCCTTTAGAAGCGCCTGAAGAAGTTGTTTTAGCCGAATGTACTATGCTTTCATTATGTATTACGGCGGCTTTCCCGTTATCTGAAGAGGAGGGCGCCTCAAAACTGGAGTAGAAATAAGGGGTTTTAGCTTCAAATTCGGCAGCGCAGGTATCTACCATTTTGTATACGCGGGTTAGCCCCATTTTTTTTCTGCGCTCATAAATGTCTTCGTCTTTACCATCTTTCATAATACGGCAAATCTGTTCATCGCTGAAGCCATTATGCTTGGCCTGTATCAGTAAATCATCAGGCAAGGTTTCGCGGTTGTGTTCCGCCAGCTTTTTCTCAATACTTACAATTTGCTGTATCTGGTAAATAAACCAGCGGTCAATATAAGTAGCTTCACAAATAGATTTTACGCTTACGCCCATCATAAGCGCATCCTTAATGCGGAATATCCTGTCCCACTTTGGTGTTTTCAGGTATTCCACCACTTCTTCCGGCCGCATCATGCTTTTTCCATAATATCCCAAACCCACCGCTTCATTTTCGAGGCTCTGACACGCTTTTTGAATGGCTTCGGTGAAGCAGCGTCCGATAGACATTACTTCACCTACCGATTTCATCTGGAGCCCGAGGGTATCGTTGGCTCCTTTAAACTTATCGAAGTTCCAGCGGGGCATCTTCACAATAACATAATCGAGTGTTGGCTCAAAATATGCGGAGGTAGATTGGGTGATCTGGTTTTTGAGCTCATCTAAGTTATAGCCGATAGCCAGCTTTGCAGCTATCTTAGCTATGGGATAACCGGTGGCCTTGGAAGCCAGCGCCGACGACCGGCTCACCCGCGGATTGATTTCGATAGCAATAATTTCTTCCGTTGCGGGATTAAGGGCAAACTGCACATTACATCCCCCGGAAAAATTTCCGAGGTCGCGCATCATGCGGATGGCAGTATTACGCATGAGCTGGAAGGCGGTATCGCTGAGGGTCATCGCCGGGGCCACCGTAATGGAATCGCCCGTATGGATACCCATAGGATCAAAATTCTCCACCGTACATATTATGGCTACATTATTGGCATCATCGCGCAAAAGCTCCAGCTCAAATTCTTTCCAGCCCAGTACCGCCTTTTCCACCAGCACCTCATGTATGGGGGAAGCAGATAAACCTCTCTCAAGCGCGTCATCCAGAAACTCTTTGCTATGCACAAAGCCCCCACCCGTTCCACCAAGGGTATAAGAAGGCCGTATTACTAAAGGAAATCCTATTTCCTGGGCAAACTCCTTCCCTTCCAAAAATGAGTTAGCAGTCCTGGCAGGCGCCACTGCTATTCCCAGCTCAATCATCCACTTGCGAAAAAGTTCCCGGTCTTCTGCCTTGTCTATAGCTTTAATATCCACTCCTATTAACCTTACCCCATGTTTTTCCCAAATGCCCAGCTCATTGGCTTCCTTAGCCAAATTCAACGCGGTTTGTCCGCCCATGGTAGCCAAAACTGCGTCAATCTGGTTCTCTTCCAGTATTTGCTCAATGCTTTCCACTGTTAAGGGTAACAAATACACTTTGTCGGCCATCATAGGGTCGGTCATGATAGTAGCGGGATTGCTATTAATTAATATAACCTTAACCCCCTCTTCCCGCAGGCTCCGGGAGGCTTGTGTTCCCGAATAATCAAATTCACATGCTTGTCCGATAATAATGGGGCCTGAACCAATGATCAGAACCGTTTTGATAGAATTGTCTTTAGGCATTGCTTAATAAAGATTTGAAAGAATCAGGTGGGCATTTTCCGTATAAACCTCCTGGGTTGGCACTGAAAAAACCGGGCAAAGGTACGGGTTGAAAAATTAAATGCGAAACTCCGGGGCTTAATATTTCGGAGAGACGTAATTTATAGAGGAATGGGCCATGTTACAGGTATTTGTGCGGGGTTAATTGTAATATGTTGTATGGTTCTTTCTGAGAGGTGGATGATGTGAGACGAGAAACGAGAAACGAGAAAAGTGAATGGTGAGTAGGGAATGCGCCATTCACCATTGCCTTTTCACCTCTATCCTCTCACCTTCACGATATGGCATCTTATGGTTACTAACATAGATAGAAGCTTTGCCTGTAAGGCGTAGCTTACTCAGGTACATAAAAAAAGACACTGCTGAATGCCAGTGTCTTTTAAAAATATTATAACAGAACTAACTGGTATGGAACGCAGAAAGTTCAAATTCATCAAGCATGATCTCCTGTTGTCGAATCTTGTTATGATCTTCATATTTATCCTTCACCTTTGTAATAAACCGCTGTTTCGCTGTTTCTCCGCGAAAAGTGCCGATTACCGTTCCTGTCATGATGGCCAACGCCAGTACAATTTTTCTTTTCATTCCTTTCATAACATTCAATTTATAGATTCAACAATATAATAGTAGACAATATATAGACGAAAAACGCTGTATTATAGTTTGAAAATAGTACGCTCTTTTAAGGGTTTTTTCGTCATTTCAAAGATTATTATCAAAAATCAAATCAGTGTTTCTCCTTATTATACCCTGTTTAGGGTATAATAAGCATTTTAATACTTCACTTACCTTACCGGTTTTTCAAAATATTGGGAAACTTAAACAAATCTGAAAAAGAGTTGTAACAATCTTTACAGAGCGGGCAAAACAGTATCTGTTTTTTTCAGGGGCAGTTATATTTTATTTCTCAAAGAGAATGCCAGACTTTAAAATGCTGTGCATATTTCAACATTTTAAATGCATTTTTAAAAAAATCATTGTTAAGTATTCCCCATAAAATACAGATCATAGCAGGAATAAAGAAAATGATTTTACCGTTAAACCAATCATGGGTAGATTTGTTACCTAACATATACGAATTACTTTGTTGATGAGATGTATTTTCTTTTTGTTGCTTTTATCAGCTTCCCATTCATTTGCCCAAAACCTTTCACTCAATAGCTATCCCAAAGGATATTTTATTAAGCCATTGAATATTCCTGCAAGCTTATCGGGCAATTTCGGCGAGCTCCGTCCCAATCATTATCATATGGGGCTTGATTTTAAGACCAACCGGGCAGAAAACCTGCCGGTGCACGCAGCCGCTGATGGCTATATAGCCAGAATTAAGATTGAGCCGTTTGGCTTCGGACGGGCCATCTATATCAATCACCCCAACGGACTAACTACGGTATATGCGCATCTCAACGCTTTCTTTCCAAAGTTAGAAGCGTACGTAAAGCAACAGCAATACAAGCTGGAATCGTGGAACGTTTACTTAGACATTCCAATGGAATTGTTTCCGGTTAAACAGGCGGATGTTATTGCGTATAGCGGTAATACAGGCGGCTCGCAGGGCCCGCATCTGCATTTTGAAATACGCGATACCGAAACGGATACAAACCTTAACCCTATCCTGTTCGGGTTTCTAATAGCAGATAATGTACCTCCTGTTATCCAAAGGTTAGCCATATACGACCGCAACAAAAGCCTCTATGATCAATCGCCGAAGATCATTACCATTAAAAAAACGGCCGAAGGCTATATAACTGTTCCCTCCACAATAACTGTATCATCAGATAAGGTGAGTTTTGCGGTTACCAGCTACGATGCACAGTCGGCCGCACCCAATCAAAATGGTATTTTCCAGGGCATTTTGTATGATAACGGAGCGGAAATTATCCGTTTTACCATGGATACGATCAGCTATTACAACACCCGCTACCTGAACGCGCATATAGACTATAAAACCAAAGCCAATGGCGGCCCCTACCTGCAACATTTATCGGAACTGCCCGGGTATGTCAATAGTATCTATCGCCAGCAAAAAGGAAACGGCGTTATCCGGCTAACGGAAGGAACAGCGCACAACATCCGCATTGAAACAAAAGACGCGGCCAACAATGCCGCTACGCTGCGCTTTAAAATTCAGTATAAACCCTCCGCTACTGCTCCCGCGGCCCCGTCAGGCAAAATGTATTATCCTTTTATGATAAATGTGGGAGAAGGAAGCGCGGATTGCGAATTTTATATTGGTGAAGGCGGCTTGTACGATTCTGTGCAGATCGCTTACCGCAGGTCGGTTTCAGTAAACCCCGTGGTGGTATCTGCCATACATACTATTGGCGCCGCATATATTCCTTTGCAGGAAGGACTGGTGGTGCGCATAAAGCCCGACTCCGCACTGCTTCCCGGAAAAATGAACAGGGTGCTGATGCAACGCTTTGCCGGAACAAAAAAGGAAATAAGGAAAGTGGAATGGCAAAACGGATGGGCGGTAGCCAAATTCAACAGTTTCGGCAGTTTTCAATTGGTGCTGGATGAAACTCCTCCCGAAATTATTCCGGTAGGGTTCAAAAGCGGGCAGGACATGAGCAAGGCTTCGAGGCTGCTGTTTACCGCAACAGATAATATGGGAGGTATTAAAAATTTCAGGGCGGAATTAGATGGCAAATGGCTGCGGTTTACCAATGATAAGGGCAAGAATTTCATATATATTTTTGATGAACAATGCACGCCGGGTGAGCACACATTAAAAATAAGCGTGGCGGATGAAGCCGGTAATGTGGCGGAACAGGTTTTTACATTTACCAGGTAGGGGGTGAGGGGTGAGCAGTCAGCTAGCAGTGTTTACTACTAACGATAGAATGAATACTCCTTTGCTTTGTATTGCTCGTAGCTGATCTGATTGCTGGCGGCTTCCTTCGGATTTGGATTTTTAATTTGTGGTTTATCATTTTTGGTTTGCCGTTGGGATTTTTCGCTTCGGATTTGAGATTCAGTATTTGAATTTTATTTGGTACCTGTTATTTGTTGTTTGATGCTTTTGTATTTCTTCGAATTTCGGGTTCCAGGCTTCGGATTTTTCTGTCATGGTGAGCCTGCCCGCCGCGGTGGGGCACGAACCATCTGTATCTATTTGGTTCTTGTGATTTGGTATTCTTGGTGCTTTATAAGTCTTATCTTTCATCCTCCAAATATGAATGCTGTTATATGAGAAGATCATTTACCCGTACTATCATGCTGCTGTGTTTTACTGTCACAGCTACTGCTTCCTTCTCCCAAATATTGCAAACCGCCGCGCCTGCCTCCGTGCAGTTTTCGGAAGAAAAGCTGAAACGGATTGACGGACTGGTGCAGCAGTATATAGACAGCGGCTGGATCAATGGCGCCACGGCCATCATTGCCCGCAATGGCAAAATTGTATACTACAAAGGATTGGGGTATGATGATGCCGCTACGAAAAAGCCCCTGCCAAAAGACGCTATTATGCGTATTGCTTCACAAACCAAGGCCATTACCAGCGTGGCCGTAATGATGTTGTATGAAGAAGGAAAGTTTTTGTTAGACGATGCGGTGAGCAAATACATCCCCGAATTTAAAAACCCGGTAGTATTAGACAGCTTTAATGAAGCCGATACCACCTATACCACTGTTCCCGCTAAATCGGAGATCACCATACGCCAGTTGCTCACCCATACTTCCGGTATCCACTATGCGCAAATAGGCAACAAAACCTTTAACGCCATTTATGCAAAAGCAGGCATCATAGCCGGCATTGGCGTAAACAGGATAAAGCTGGCGGACATCATGAAAAAATTAGGGTCGCTGCCGCTTGCGCATCAGCCCGGAGAAAAATTTACCTACGGGCTTAATACCGACCTGCTGGGTTACCTGGTAGAAGTGGTATCGGGCATGAGCTTCAACGTTTTTTTGAAAACAAGGATCTTTGAACCCCTGGGTATGAAGGATACTTATTTTTACCTGCCCGCAGAGAAACAAAATCGCCTGGCCACGCTGTATACGGAAGATGATACCAGGCATATAAAAAAGGCAGCGGCAACGATGGATATTAATGGCACATTCTATACCAACTACCCCAATATGAACGGTACTTATTTTTCCGGTGGCGGCGGGTTGGCATCCACGGCATACGACTATGCCGTTTTTATGCAGATGTTATTAAACAACGGGGTGTACAATGGTAAACGCATCCTTTCGCGCAATACTATTCGCATGATGACTACCAACCAGATCGGCGACCTGAGGCTGGGACAGGGCAACACTTTTGGACTGGGCTTTGAGCTGGTAACAGAAAAAGGCAGCGCCTTTTCTCCCCGTTCTGAAGGATCTTATAGCTGGGGCGGCATGTTCAGCTCCTCTTACTGGATAGACCCCAAAGAAAAAATAGTGGCGCAACTGTTTTTACAGTTGTACCCCAACAGTCATGGCGATATTCATGAAAAGTTTAAAGTGCTCACCTACCAGGCGCTTACCGATTAACCTTATCAATTGCCAATAGCATGAAAAAGATCAGCTTTATTTTTTTATTCTTTTGCACTGTTTCCGGGTTTGCCCAGCAAAAGTCTATGGACTTTGAAAAATACGACCCCGTATCTACGCTCAAAGTGCCGGAACACCTGCTTACCAGGGCAAAATTTCCTTTCATTGATGTACATAACCACCAATGGAACCTTTCTGAACAGGCTATCCCGGGGCTGCTAACGGCGATGGATAAGCTGAATATGGCCGTAATGGTAAACCTCAGCGGCGGTAATGGCAGCAGGTTACAGGGGATGACGCAAAGCATTCGCCATACAGCTCCCAAACGCTTTATCGTATTTGCTAATATTGAATTTAACGGCATTGGTGAAACGGGGTGGACAGCCAAAGCTGTTCAACAGTTAGAAGCCGATGTAAAAAACGGTGCTAACGGACTGAAAATATTTAAAAACCTGGGTTTTTCAGTTACAGATAAAGCGGGCAAACGGGTGGCTATAGACGATCCCCGGTTAGACGCTATATGGGAAAAATGCGGCGAGCTTAAAATCCCCGTGCTTATACATACCGCGGATCCGAAACCTTTCTGGGACCCGGTAGATGAGCATAATGAACGCTGGCTGGAACTGGTTACCCATCCCCGGAGGAAAAGAGAAGCCAATGACCCTGAGCCGTGGGAACAGCTTATTGCTGAGCAGCACCGTATGTTCAAAAAGCATCCTTCCACAACTTTTATTGCTGCACATTTTGGCTGGTACCCCAACGACCTGGGCAAATTAGGCAGCTTATTAGAGGAAATACCGAATATGATGATTGAATTTGGCGCTATCATCGCAGAGTTAGGCAGGCAGCCCAAAGCGGCAAAACAGTTTTTTGAGCAATACCAGAACAGGATCATGTTCGGCAAGGATAGCTGGGTGCCCGATGAATACGCTACATATTTCAGGGTTTTAGAAACAGAAGACGAGTATTTTCCTTACCACAAAAAATACCATGCCTTCTGGCGCATGTACGGGATGGGACTTTCCGATACGGTTCTGAAAAAAATTTATTACAAAAATGCCCTGCGGATTATCCCGAATATTGATAAAACCCTGTTCCCCGACTAACATTTCCAAATTTCCCGTTATCTTGCACGTCCTTAAAATGTTTTGATTGATATGGAATACAGTAAGATCATTTCCGTAACCGGCTTAGGCGGCTTATTTGAATTGTTAAGCTCCAAAGGCGATGGCGCTATAGTACGCTCCCTTGAAGATAAAAGCACCCGCTTCGTATCTTCCCGCGTGCATAACTTCTCACATTTAGAAAGTATTGAAATATTTACAGTTCGTGAAAATGTGAACCTGGCCGATGTATTTCTCGCCATGCAAAAAGACACCACGTCGTTGCCTGATGAAAAAGACAATGCCGCGGTAAAAAAATATTTTGAAGCTGTATATCCCGATATGGATTTTGAAAGGGTATATACCAGCGATATGAAAAAAATGGTGAAATGGCTTAGTATCTTAACGGCGAATAATATTGAGATCAAAGCGCCTCAGCCTGAAGAAGAAGAGGAAACAGTGGATCCCGAAGAGAAAGCAGAGGAGGTAAAAGAAGCGGACCAACAGAAAGCTGCACCCAAAAAAGCAGAAAAGAAAAAAGAAGTAATACAAGAAGAAGAAGAAGCAAAGACGGCTCCAAAGAAAAAGGCAGCGCCTAAAAAAGCGGAAACAGCCAAAGAAGAGGCCGTACCCAAAAAGAAAGCCGCTCCAAAGAAAAAAGCAAAAGAATAATGTGGTGTCAGAAGTGAGCGGTGAAAAAACTTCCTTTTGTCTTTTCCTCTCTTTTCATCTTTTACCTATTATAATACCATGATCCATGGCAAGTGCTGATATTAAAAAGAAGCCAAGATATTTTCTACCGGAAGATTTTGAAGTAACCACGTGGGAAGCCCTTGAACCCTATTTTAAAGAACTGTCTGAAAGACCTCTTAATACTAAACAGGAACTGGAACAATGGTTAAAAGATTCCAGTGAACTCGAAGCCGTGGTGTCGGAAGATGCCTGCTGGCGCCAGGTACGCATGACCCGCGACACAGAAAATAAAGCGCTTACCGAAGCCTTTACTTTTTTCTACACGGCTATTCAGCCCAATATTCAACCTTATGCCGATAAGATCAACAGGAAGCTGGTTGGTTGCGCATATACGGCTGAGTTAGACCAGGATAAATATTTCACTTACCTGCGTTCCGTTAAAAAAAGTATTGATCTGTTCAGAGAAGAAAATATTCCCTTGTTTGCTGAACTCAGTGTAATGCAGCAGCAATACGGCGCCATAGCAGGCAAAATGACCATTGAAGTAGAAGGAAAGGAATATACGCTGCAGCAGGCTTCCAGGTTTTTGGAAAGTCATGACCGAGCCTTACGTGAATCGGTTTACCGGAAAATAAATGAAAGACGCCTGCAGGATAAAGATACCTTTAATGAACTGTTTACGGGCCTTGTCCGCAAGCGTCACCAGGTAGCTTTAAATGCCGGGTTCAGCAACTACCGGGATTATATGTTCGTAGAGAAGGGCCGGTTTGATTATACCAAAGAAGACTGCTTTAACTTTCATGAAGGTGTAAAGCAGTATGTTTTGCCTTTGGTGAACATTATTAACAGGGAAAAAAAGAAAAAGCTCGGACTCGATGTATTAAAGCCCTGGGATACCGAGGCCGAACCGGAAGGGGTATCTCCTTTGCGGCCTTTTGCCAGTGGAAAGGAACTATTGGAAAAATCCATCGTATGCTTTAACCGGTTACGACCCTTCTTTGCAGATTGCCTGCGGAAGATGGATGAGCTGAAACGTTTTGACCTCGACAGCCGGAAGGGTAAAGCTCCCGGCGGTTACAATATGCCGTTAGCCGAAAGCGGCGCACCTTTTATTTTTATGAATGCCGCCGGGCAAATGCACGATGTTACTACCATGGTACATGAAGGCGGGCACGCGGTTCACTCTTTCCTGGCACATCCGCTGGAATTATCTGCGTTTAAAGAATATCCTATAGAAATGGCGGAAGTGGCCAGTATGAGCATGGAGCTGTTCAGCATGGAATACTGGGATACCTTTTTTACTGATGCCAATGATCTGCAAAGAGCAAAGGAGCACCAGTTGGAAAGAGTAATTACCATAATGCCCTGGATAGCTACCATAGATAAATTCCAGCACTGGCTTTATGAAAACCCTTTTCATACCACGGAAGAAAGAACTAACCGGTGGATGGAGATATTACAGGAATTTTCTTCTGCCGAAATAGATTTCGGTGGACTGGAACCATACCGTGAAAGCGCATGGCAGCGCCAGTTACACCTTTTTGAAGTGCCTTTTTATTATATTGAATACGGCATTGCCCAGTTGGGCGCCATAGGAATGTGGAAACAATTTAAAGAAAATAAGGAAAATGCTTTGGATAATTATATGAAAGCACTAAGTTTGGGTAATATAAAACCCTTACCGGAATTATATGCATCCGCAGGGTTGCAGTTCAATTTATCACCAGCCTATATAAAAGAATTAATGGAGTTTGTTCATACCGAAATGCCGGCATAGAGCAGATTTTAAAATAGCTACTAATCAGAGCCTTAACCAAAAGTCCCGCTGTTTCTACACCGGGGCTTTCTGATTTCTTCAAATAACGTAGCTTCATATATAAATGCTATTCAAAACTCCCATGCACATGAAATATTTTGTATCGCTGGCTGTATTCAGTTTAACTTTTTTATCGTTTACATACCTTCCCCAAAATCAACAGGATGGATGGATATCTATATTTGACGGAACACTGAACAATTGGAAAGTTGGCAGGAATGCATCTACATTTAGTATTGAAGACGGTAGCATTAAGGTGAACGGACCTGTTGCACATATTTATTATGATGGCCCTGTGAAAAAACATATTTTCACCAACTTTGAATTCAAAGCAGATGTAAAAACATTGCCAGGCTCTAATTCAGGTATCTATTTTCATACCAGCTACCAGGAAGGCGGCTGGCCCGAGAAAGGGTATGAAGCACAGGTAAACAATTCACACACCGACTGGCGCAGGTCGGGCAGTTTATATGGCTTTTCGGATGTGCGGGAAGTATATGCGAAAGATAATGAATGGTATACCGAATACATAAAAGTAGAAGGTAAAAGGATCATCATTAAAATAAACGATAAAACGGTAGTTGACTATACGGAGCCTGAAAACCCCGGAAGGGATGAAAAAAATACGCAGCGCGTACTCTCCAGCGGTACCTTTGCCTTGCAGGGCCACGATCCCAAAAGTACAGTGTATTATAAAAATATAATGGTTAAGCCGTTAGCAGATTAAAAAGAAGAATTCAGGTTGCAGGGTATAGGTATCAGGTTCAGGTGAATAGCTACTAACGATAGGTAGTTACCGTTGGCTTAGGATTTGAATTTTAGCATTTGAATTTTATTTGTCTCTTGTTATTTGTCTCTTGATACTTTGTATTCTCTTCGGGTTTCGGAATTCAAGCTTCAAAATTCTTAAACCCTCCCTCCTTACCTTTGCTCCATGGATTATTTCAAAAAGCTGCTGGACTTATTGAAAATGGAGCGGGAGCAGGATCGCAAAGCTTACCAGCAACTCATCGAAACATCTACTGTAGCCGAACGCAGGGCAAACGGGCTCACCTGGTATCCCATAGCCATACGTGATACGGAATTGGGCCGCGGCGACTATTTAACGGTAGAGGTGGAACGCACTACACACCAGGATATTCCACACCAGCTTCGCTTCGGCGCATCGGCCGTTATTTTTTCCAATCACGATCCACGGGAAAACAGGGTGGAGGGAGTAATCACTTTCCAGGGTGGCAACCGGTTGAAAATTACATTACGCACAGACGAACTGCCCGACTGGAGCCGCGACGGGAAGTTAGGGATTGACCTGCTTTTTGACGACAACAGCTACGATGAAATGCAGAATGCGCTGAAGCTTGCATCAACGCTCAGTGAAAAGCCAAAGGAAGGACATTTGATTAAAATACTTACTGGTGAAAAACCAGCTACTTTTGAAACCACCGTTCCACATTTTAGCAGTGCCATATTAAATGATTCGCAGCAGGCAGCGGTAAATAAAATTTTATCGGCCAATGAGCTGGCGATCGTGCATGGTCCGCCGGGCACAGGTAAAACCACCACTTTGGTGCAAGCCGTTAAAGCATTGATACAACAGGATCATAAACAGGTACTGGTAGTAGCGCCCAGCAATACCGCTGTAGATCTGCTCACGGAAAAATTATCAGATGAAGGCTTGGATGTATTGCGCGTGGGCAATCCGGCCCGCGTATCTGAACGACTGATGTCCCTTACCCTCGACAGCAGGATGGCTGAACACAACAGCATGAAGGACGTGAAGAAAATGAAGAAGCAGGCTAACGAGCTTCGCAATATGGCGCATAAGTATAAGCGTAATTTTGGCAAAGCCGAACGCGAGCAACGCAGAGCGCTGTTTGATGAAGCGCACCGCATTATTAAAGATATTGAAAAAACGGAGCAATACATCACCAATGACCTGCTCGGCCGAGCGCAGGTAATTACCGCTACGCTGGTAGGCGCAAATCATTATACCGTGCGCCATCTCAGGTATCACACGGTAGTAATTGACGAAGCAGGACAGGCGCTGGAACCTGCCTGCTGGATACCCATCCTCAAAGCACAGAAAGTTGTGCTTGCAGGCGACCACTGCCAGTTGCCTCCAACGATCAAATCGGAAGAAGCTGCCCGTAATGGCTTGAGCACTACCCTGCTCGAAAAATGCGTGCAGCTCCATCCCGGATCCGTTGTGCTGCTGGAAGAACAATACCGCATGCATGAAATGATCATGGGCTACTCTTCCGGTGTGTTTTACCAGAGCAGGTTAAAAGCGCATGCTTCCGTAGCGGCACATGTGCTGTTTGATACAGATGTTCCTATAGCTTTTGTAGATACTGCCGGCTGCGGCTTCGATGAAAAAATCGAAGGCACCAGTACCTCAAACCCCGAAGAAGCGGTTTTTGTTTTTAAACATCTTACACAATTGATAACAGCATTGAGCACGCACTACCAACCCCATAATTTTCCTTCGATAGCTGTTATTTCCCCCTACCGCCAACAGATCCAATTATTAAAAGAGCAGTTACAGCACACCACACAACTGCATGCATATGGCGATAAAATTTCGGTGAATACCATTGACAGCTTCCAGGGCCAGGAACGGGATATTGTATACATCAGCATGACGCGCAGCAACAACGAAAGCAGGATCGGTTTCCTGTCCGACATCCGTCGAATGAATGTGGCCATGACCCGTGCCCGGAAGAAATTAGTGGTGATTGGCGACAGCGCTACGCTGAGCCAGTTTACTTTTTATGCTAACTTTATTGCTTACACAGAGCAACACAATGCTTATCAAAGCGCATGGGAATTCGTAGATATGTAAGCGAATATTGGACTATGGGATTGAAGGGTAAAAAAATTTTGAATCCGGCTTTTGTATTTCATGGCATCGCCTGTTGTGTCACTCCCTTGTACGCCCAGCACTGCGATCGGCAGTATATCTCCATTATATGAATGAGGCGCTGGTAAATATTGAGCGCCAGGGCCTGGTTGCCCACATGGCACCCGATGCGATTAAAATATCCGGTTTGGTAAATGCGAACATATGAAATTGTCGAACAAAACCGATTTTTTGTGGGGAACTCTAAAAACCGGCTGCACGTTATTTCACCAAGCCCCTTTTAAGGGAAGATTCCAGCGGAAAAGGAGTTACTTAGGGAAATGCGCTCCGCTAACACCCTGAGGCATGTAAATAATACTTTTAAAGCCATGAAGCACGGATAATGCTTAAACAGCTTTATTTTTTCAACGGAGTCTTCAATACGCATTTGTTTCTGCCATTGTCCACGACTGCGCTTTCTTTACCGTTACCTTTTCACCGCCACTGAAAACTTTTGTTTCTGTACTATTTTCCAATTCAGGGTACACCACCTGCGTAACACACTGCCTGCCGTTGGCGAACACTTCAATAACAGACCTGTCCAGGAAAATATCAAGCTGTAATGTTTCGTCTTTGCCCAGCTCAAAAGGCACTCTTTGTTCCGATACTTTTTCCGGAAATCCATCCATGGGTGATCCGAATATAGCATTGGATGGCATGCTCACCGGCCCTTTTACAGATGATTTAATGAAGTTAATAACCAATTCCTTTTTAAGCGGATCGTAGCTAATGGTGGTTTCTTCCTTCCCATCAGGAGAACAAAAAACTTTTACGCCATAGGGTGATGTAGCTCCGCCTGTCATTTCAAGTTTCAGCTCAATGGATTTCCCTTTTGCTTTTAATGTTTGTTCCTTATTTGCCTCCAGCACTATATCATTTTCCTGCACTTCATTCAGCCTGATGGCTTTTACCTCTTCAGGCGGATTGATCTGTAATGTGCCATTCTTGGCAAGCGACAATACCCTCGG
Source organism: Agriterribacter sp. (assembly GCF_035445465.1). Lineage (NCBI taxonomy): Bacteria > Pseudomonadati > Bacteroidota > Chitinophagia > Chitinophagales > Chitinophagaceae > Agriterribacter > Agriterribacter sp. The sequence goes on along the minus strand of NZ_DAOMQT010000007.1, from coordinate 145,456 downwards.
CAAGCTCATAATGCCCGACCAGCCATAATCAGGAAGTGTTTCGGGCTTGCGTTCCAGCACCCATCCCCATATAATATTCCTTCCTTTATCATCCTGTAGCTGCTCCGGGGCAAAGAATGTTCCGCCAGGCCAATTCATCCGGCCATGCTGTTCAATGGTATACTTATCATTGACAAAGCTTCCGATGAAATACTGCGCACCTATATTATGACTGATGAAAAGCAGCATGGATTTGTTACCTATGGAAAAAAAATCCGGGCAGGAAAGGTCCTCCGATGCATACAACCAGCTTTTGGTGCTGTCTAACAGCCGGCCGATATGCTCCCACTTATACATATCTTTCGACTTGAACAGGGCCGGTGTTTTGCCCCCGGAGATCTGGTAATACCAGCCCGCCTTTCTATCGTACCATCCTTCCGGATCCCATGCCGTGTATTTGCCTGAATTACCAAACGGATCATCGGCGGCAGGCGTTTTTAAAACAGGATTACCTTCAAATTTCTTCCATACTTTCAGATCATCATCTGTTGAGTATGCCACCATGTTTGCAGAAGCGCCCTGACCGTGATAAATGATATGCGGAACACCTTCTTTTGATAAGAATGCGCCACCGCTGAAAATACCCTGTTCCATATCCCCGTCTTTTACATTCAGCATATCAGGATATAAACTCCAGTGAAACAAATCGGTGCTTACCGCATGCCCCCATACATGTTCCATTTTGCCATTGCGTAATTTCTGATAGATATACCCCAGGTGGTATTTCCCTTTCCAGTAAATGCCGCCATTAGGATCAAAAGGCATGGCATGACCCTCCGGGGCTACAAAATGATAGATAGGCCGGTGCGGATCGGATTGCATCAGCGATCGCAGGGTGCGTGTATCATTGATCATCTCAGCCCTGTCTTTTTGCTTTTCCTGCTGTGCTATACCGTAATGCGTTAAGAAGATAAATAAAAAGAGGACATTTAATTTTTTCATACCGGTTATTGTTTGTTTTATTAATGCGCTCCATATTGCGCATCTTTCACATTGGCTATTTTTTCCGTTAAGCTTCATTTACCAATGCCTTCATTTTTTGCAGGCCTGTTTTGGCCACCAGCAAGGGATCCTGCGCCCAGTATGTTTTATTAAACAGTTCCAGCGAAAGTACTTTTGTACCGCCCATAACCCGGAGGTCCTGCAAAACCTGTTTAAGCGGCGCCACGCCATCACCCGGGTATACCCTGTCACCATCCGTTTGTTCATTTACAGGTTTATTACCCGGATAATCGTTCATATGTATTATTTCAATGGCTCTTCCATTCATCAGCTTTAACCCGTTAAACCCTGACCCCCCACGGAAAAGATGGTATACATCCGGTAATATCCGCGCATCGGGATCATTGGCAGCGGCGGCAATTGCCAATGCCTGGCTTAAACTATACAGCGTACCCGAAGCGCCCCAGAATTCTAATTGCGGAATTACCTTATATTTTCGTCCCAGATCCAGTATCTCACGGTAATATATACCCGTCTGCGGGAGATCCACCGGCTCACCTTTGTCTACGCCCGATGGTGGGGCTGCTATACGGCGGCAACCCAGCGCAGCCATTATCTTCATCTCTTCTTCCAAATCCTTCAATCCTGCTTTTCTTTTTGCGGCATCATTCACCATCCACGTAGTAAAGCTGATCGCATTTTCAACAGTAAGCCCGCGGTCTGCAATAAATTTTGCGAGTGTATCCACTTTGTTTCCCTGCTTAAGATAATCCCTTATATCGCTTACCCACAATTCCACACCATCGTAGCCGGCCGCAGATGCAATTTCTAATGACTTAAGCAGCCCTACGTTTTGCCCGCGTATAGTGCTGGTATTAAGGCAAAAGCGAAATGCCCCGCCGGCATGGTTGGGACCTGCTTTAATAAAGGATGGTATAAAGGCTGATAAAGCCGCTACACCTGTGCGTTTTATAAGCGTTCTTCTGCTAAGCATAAAAATAGTAGAATGAAAACTTAAGGTAAAGCATTTTTTTAGCAGGAGAACAAAGCGTATAATATTTTTTCACTTAACATTTTCCTTTATGAAAGCAATGATCTTGTTATAAGAATCCAGCAGGTTGGCTCCCGCCCATCCATGAGACTCGAGAGGATAATACACTAATTGATTTTTCACGCCTTGCTCAATAAGCCTGTTAACAAGGCTGGTAGTTTGAGCGGGAATAACGATAAAGTCGGCGCCTCCCTGCAAGGCAATGGTAGGCGGACTTTGATTCGTAATAAAATTTAAAGGACTGCTGTTCACGTATATATCCGGGTTATCAGTATACAGCCTGCCTACAGCCCCCAACAAGGCCCATTGCTGTAATACCCCCTCATTCCATAAAGCCACCAAGTCTGTGGGGCCAAAAAAATCTACCACCGCTTTTACATGTTTGCCCGGGTCATTTTTATAGCTGTGCAGCATAGCCAGGTGGGCGCCGGCGCTCGCTCCACCCATCACAAGATCTTCGGAAACCAGGTATTCACCGGACCTGTTTAAATAAAAGCCCACCGCGCTCTTAATGTCTTCTTCCTGCGCGGGAAATATATTTACAGAGCCATTGGATGCCAGCCTGTAGTTTACATTAACAAAAGCATATAGCGGCAGCTCTTTTTTGAGATATGCCACGGCTTCTGCCATGTCGGCTTTATCACCTTCTGTCCATCCTCCGCCATGAATAATAAATATAGTTTTTGTATGCTGTATGGTTCTTCCTTCGGGCAGAAAGATATCCATTACCTGCCGGGCATCGTTGCCGTAAGCCATATTGGTATAGTTAACGGCCGGTGTATGCAGATCCGGCGGCGGAGCTTCCTTTTTGCATGACAGCAAAACAACGGAAATGGTAAGCCAAAGCAAAAAGAGTGATCTGTTCATTATTTTGTTGTTTACCATGCATATCAACTTAAAACAAATGATCCGCGGTGTCTTTTAATACTCAAATGTAAATAATTAAGCATTGGGGCGGGCGCATTTCAAATTTTCGCAGGTGGGTGGTGACACCCACCTGTAGAACCCGCTACCGGTCGGTGTCTCACCGACCGGTAAGTTGTACATGGAGCGAAAAATTGAAATACGCCCATTGGGGCAACTGCACAAAACATATCAATCCTTCTTTTAGGGTAAGCATATCATACCAGGCAATGCTTAGGGATTTCCAGCTTCGGATTTAATATTTGCCTGTCATGGTGAGCCTGCCCGCCGCGGCGGGGCACGAACCATCTGTATCTATTTGTTTCTTATTATTTGTCTTTGGGTGCTTTGTATCCCCGGATTTACGGCTCTTGCCTGTACTTCAATTCCGCCTTCATAGCTTTCTTATTTTTTAATCACACAATTATCGCAACATTTTGCTACTTTTGGATACAAATGTCCTGTAAAGGGATTCTATATATATTAATGTTACAGAATTGGTGAGTTGGGTTGAAAGTATTGAAAACGTTTATTTTATTTCAATATAGTTATTCTGATTTAGGCTATTATACCTTTTCGTATAATACCGCATTTTATACAGGAGCTCAAAAACCGGGCTTTTCCTCAGCAGGATAATAGTGTGCATTTTATTTACTGTAACATCATTCCCTTTAACCGGGCATTATTATTAACTATTTAATATATGCCGAAATATGAGTTGTAGTAGCTGCGGTACCAATACCGGGGGCAAGCCTAACGGATGTAAAAGCAACGGGGGGTGCAGCACAGGTGGTTGCAACCGCATGAATGTACACGACTGGCTAACTAACCTTCCCTTATCGGATGAAGATAGCATGTGCCATATTATTGAAGTTTCTTTTAATAATGGCAGCAGAAAAGAATTTTACCGCAACAGCACGGTACACCTGTATGACAAGGGAGACATGGTAACCGTGGAAGGAGTGAGTGGCTTTGATACGGGAGAAGTGAGCTTGTCGGGAGAACTGGTACGTCTTCAGCTAAAGAAGAAAGGTGTTGAAGAGCATAATCCTGAAATAAAGAGAATTTTGCGCCGGGCCGGCGATCGCGACCTGGAGTTATGGAAACAAAACAAGGCCCGCGAGCCACAGGCGCTGATGCGTGCCCGTTCCATTGCCAGGCAATTGAAATTAGAAATGAAACTGTCGGAAGTGGAATTCCAGGCCGACGGAAGAAAGGCTACATTTTTTTATACTGCCGACGGGCGTATTGATTTCAGAGAACTGATAAAAATATATGCTTCCGAGTTTAAGGTAAAAGTTGAAATGAAGCAGATTGGAGCAAGGCAGGAAGCGGCAAAAGTGGGTGGGATAGGCAGCTGTGGGCGTGAACTCTGCTGCAGCACCTGGCTTACCAGCTTCAAAAGCGTAACTACCATTGCAGCCCGATACCAGAACCTGAGCATTAATCAAACCAAATTAAGCGGGCAGTGCGGGCGGCTTAAATGCTGCCTGAACTATGAGCTGGATACTTATTTAGATGCACTCCAGGGCTTCCCCGATAATGCGGATATGCTGGAAACAACAAAAGGAAACGCTTTACTGATCAAGAAAGATATTTTCCGTAACCTGATGTGGTACATACTGCCCGACAGCAATAAACATTACCCGCTTTCTATTGCCACTGTTCGAAAAATAAAAGAGATGAACGTAAAGGGCATAAAACCGGAAGCATTAGAAACAGAAGAGCTGGTAAGCAGTAAGCCCAAGGAAGTTGAACCTGATTTTGTAGACGTGGTAGGACAAATCAGCCTGCGCAGCTTAGAAAAAAATGACAAGCGAAGGAAATTCAAACAAAGAGAGCAGCAGGAAAGAAACCGCAGCAATACAAGGCAGCAGGCGCCCCGTCCTCCGCAGCAAAACCAGCCCAGGCCAACGATCAGAAAAGATAAAGACAGGGGGAAGTCAAATTAGGTGGATTAAGCATCAATACGTGCCCCCTTTCCGGCTCTTGCTATAACAGCTTACGGTTACAGAATACCGGCTCTTGATCGATCCCTGATCAATCATCCTGCAACCTGTACCTTGTAACCTGCAACCGCTTCCCTACCCCTTCTTGATCTTATACCCTTTTGCGCCATACCACGCTACTACCACAAAGCAAAACAGAGGTATAATATAGGCTTTGGCTGTTCCGTTTTCGGCCAGCAAGCCCATAAAATACGGCATTAATGCTCCGCCTACAATAGACATGATCTGGAATGACGACCCTTTTTTGGTATGGTGCCCCAGGTCTTTAACACCCAAAGCGAAAATAGTAGGGAACATAATAGATTCAAAGAAAAACACAGCCATCAGGGAATACACTGAAATCCAGTCTTTGCCCCAAACTACCATTACGCAAAGCACAATATTGATAACGGCAAAAATGGTAAGCAGTATATTGGGAGCAATTTTCCGCATAAGGGCCGTTCCTGCAAACCTGCCTACTGTAAAAAGCAATAAGCTGATGGAAAGCAGGTACGCGGCTTTTGAATTGTCAATTTCATTTTTGGCCTCCGTACAATAATTAATAAACAGTGCCGCTATACCTACCTGTGCCGCCACATAAAAAAACTGCGCAATAACGCCATATACAAAATGACTGTGCTGAAACAGGGGTTTGGTGTCCTGAGCTTTATCGGAAACGATTTCACTTTCCTTGATCTCCGGCAGATACGTTCTCCAGAATAACACCGCGATAAATAACACCACTATAGCTATAATAACGTAAACCATTTTTACGGAATCGAGGTTCCCGCTATCCTGCCCGGAAGATTCATTAAAAAAAACATTGGCCGCAATAATAGGCCCAATAAAAGATCCTACACCATTAAAGCATTGTGATAAATTAAGCCTGAACGCCGATGTTTCGGGTTTACCCAACACCGTTACATAAGGATTGGCAGCGGTTTCAAGGCAGGTTAAGCCCGAAGCAAGAACAAAGAGCGCCAGTAAAAAAAAATCGAAACTGCCCATTTGCGCCGATGGAAAGAAAAGAAAAGCACCGGTTGCATATAATAATAAGCCAAGGATAATGCCTTTCTTATACCCATACTTGTTCATAAAAATACCCGCAGGCAGGGCAATCAAAAAATAAGCCCCAAAGTAGGCCGCCTGTAACAGGGTAGACCTGGCCTTTGTTACATTCAACGCGTCCTGAAAATGTTTATTCAGCACATCAAGTAAACCATAGGCTAATCCCCATAAAAAAAATAAGCTGGTTACCAGGATCAGCGGAAACAGGTACCCCTTTCCGTTTGTAGAGGGTTCAGCGGCTGAAGTAGCGGTTGATGTTAATGCCATGTAACTTGTAGTTTGGTAATCGTACTAAATATGTTATAACGACCGGTCTAAATGCGTATAGCCTCCGTCAACAAAAATAATTTGCCCGGTGGTGTGGCTTGATTTGCTGCTCAGCAAAAAAACTGTCATATCAGCAATCTCTTCCGATGTGGTCATTCTTTTTTCCAGGGGGATCTTAGCCACAATTTGCGCTAGTTTTTCTTCCGGGTTGGGAAGCGTCTTTATCCAGTTTTCATATAAAGGTGTCCAAACTTCTGCGGGCAGCACAGTATTTACACGTATGGAATAAGGCAGCAGTTCCACCGCCCACTCCCGCGTAAGCGCGTTAATGGCTCCTTTTGAAGCGGCATAACCCGAAGTGTTGCCCTGCCCGGTAACAGCTACTTTAGAACCAATATTAACGATATTGCCTTTCGATTTTTTGAGGTAAGGCAATGCAAAATGCGCCAGGTTATAATAATGACTCAGGTTTTTTTGAAGGGATTGAAAGAATTTGTCGGGAGATCCTTTTTCAAGTCCTACCCCGTCATTTATACCCGCGTTGTTAACTAAACCGTCTATCTGTCCGTATTTTTCAACGGTAAAGTCAATCACGCTGCTGCAGGTTTCCGGAGTGCCCAGCTCTGCCGTTACATAACTGGCTTTACCACCGGATTTTACAATTTCGTCAACTATAGTTTGGTTATCGGTTTTATTTCTTCCGGCAATTACTACAATGCCCCCTTCCGCGGCTATGGTTTTACTGATGGCGGCGCCAATGCCTTTGGCTCCCCCGGTAACGATATATACCTTATTAGCAAGATTCAGATCCATTATTTACGGTTTAGATTGATAATACATATTGCCCCGGTAAGAGCATAAAATACTGTATGCATACTTCCTGCACGCAGGTGAAGATAATCAGAGATGATAAAATTGTATAGCATTCCCTCCAAAAACCTTCTCCCTGTCTTCCTCCCCATAGTTTTCCATATATTTTTCCAGCAAACTTTTCCATTGCACATACATACCCGAAACCAAAATTACCGGCCAATCGCTCCCAAACATCAGCCTGCCGGTACCAAAAGCTTCAAATACCACATCAAGATAAGGATAAAAATCACCGGCGCTCCATGCTTTCCAGTTGGCTTCGGTAAACAGGCCAGACAGTTTGCAATATGTATTGGGATGACGGGCGATTTCCCTCATCAGCCTGGCCCATTCATCAATTTCCTTATGCCTGATATCCGGTTTGGCGCAATGGTCAATAACCATTGGCTGATCGGGAAACAGCGAAACAAATTCCAATGCAGGTTTTAACTGGTAGTGATAGATCAGTATATCATATGTATAATTAAAAGCCTTCAGCGCTTTTACGCCCCGCTGAAAATCCTTCCGCAACAAAAAATCATTGGGTTCTCCCTGCACAATATGCCGGTACCCTTTTATGGCGGTGTATTCCGAAAAATGCTGCAATCTTTCCTCTACATTATCAGCCCGCAGATCAACCCATCCCACCACACCTTTTATGAACGGATGCGTTTTTGCCAGTTCGCATAAGAACCGGGTTTCTATTTCCGACTGGTCGGCCTGCACAGCAACACACCCGTCTACATCATTCCGCCTTAAGGTAGATTCAATTGTTTGCGGAATATAATCCTGCTGCAGCACTTTCATATCATCCATCCAGCCATCCCGTTTCCTGTCGTATTTCCAAAAATGAACGTGTGTGTCTATGCAAGTCATAAAGTAGTAAGTTATTAGTGGTAAGTGGTAAGTCGTTATCAAACAAGTTTGACTAAATTCATTTTGCTTCCATTTTAGGTATTATTGATTTGGATAAGCCTACAATAATTCTCGTTACTTCCTCACAAAAGAATAGCAAATGATTCTTTTTTGACACTTCAATGTGCTTTAACCGCTCTGCTAAATAACACATAGATTTTACTTCATTACAGAAGTTTCTGGCTATTCCCAAAAACCTCATAAATTCTCTTTTACTTTTGGAATCAAAACCTTCTGCTATATTGTTTGATACAGATACCGCTGCTGATTGTATCTGATTTCTAAAAGCAAAATCTCTCGTCTGTTCAAATGCGCTGTAAATTTCCACCGTCAGATCCCGCGCCTTTTGCCAGGCTATCAGGTCTTCAAATTTAACAACTTTCATAACAGGTATTTTTTAGGTTAACATTACGCTGTTAAAAATGTGTTCTACCGTCACAATGTACACCTCACTTACAACTTACCACTTATCACTTACTACTTACCACTATTTGATATACCCCCAAAACTGTTCTGCCAAAAACCTGTTGCCCTCATCATTCATGTGTACGCCATCCGTTGTAAGGATGCCTGAATTTTTATCTTCCGGATTATGGCTGTTGATGTAGTCAATAATATTTTTATGCAGATCAATCAACTCAACCTTTTTGTTTTTAGCGATCCGGCGTACGATCTCCGAATATTTATTCAGGTCACCGTCCAGTTCATTAACATACCCTTTCTTTTCTCCCACAACAGTAGGTGTGCAAATCACCACTGTAGCGCCGGTGGCCTGAATTTTATCAATGATCTTATTATAAAACCGCTCAAACTTATCGGGGTCTGTGCCGGTTCCAAAGCTTCTTTTATGCCATACGTCATTTATGCCTACATATATAAATATAAGGTCGGGCTTTTTAGACAGCACATCCTCTTCCAGCCTTAAATAAAGATCATATATTTTATTACCGCCAATACCCGCGCCAATAAGATCGAAAGCCTTATCCTTACCGTCTTTCACCAGCATCTGCTGCAACAGGGTGATATACCCGTTGGGCGCAACACCTGCCTGGGTAATGGAATCACCAAAAAAAATGACTTTCTTTTTTTGCATAACAGTAAAAGCGGATAAAAAACCGATAGAAGCAATAAACGTAAAGTATGCAATGAAACGGTTCATATAGTTGTTTTATAAATGGATATTATTGTAGTTCGAATATCTTTTCCATCATAACCCATTTTTCCCCGGGTTTGGCCCAGGGAAGCGATTGCTGGAAGCTCCACATAAAATTTTCCCATTCCTGCACTTTTGGATTACCGGCATCTGAGCGGCTCTTTTTTTCAAAAGAGAAATCATCATTTACTTCCATGATCATGAACAGCCTGTTGCCGGTAAGATAGATATCCATAACCGTAATGCCATCGGCCTTTATCCTTTCCCGGATCTCCGGCCATATGTTCTGGTGTATCTTTTTATACTCCGCAATAACAGCAGGGTCGTCTTTCAGATCCACGGCAAGGCAATATCGTTTCATTTTTGAATTTTTTTATCTCAAAAAGATCAGCGGGCGGTTATCTGCTCCAGGCAACCAGGGTTTGTTTTGCCTGACCCAGTCCGTCAATACCCAGCTCAACCACATCGCCGGCATTCAGGTAAACGGGCGCCGGCTTCTGTCCTAACCCCACTCCTGCAGGTGTGCCCGTAGTAATAATATCGCCGGGCAGCAGGGTCATAAATTCACTGAGGTAAGCAATTAAAAAAGGAATTTTGAAGATCAGGTTTTTACTATTGCCGTCCTGCATGGTTTTACCGTTAACGGTTAGCCATAAACGAAGATCATTGATATCGCTGATTTCATCGGGCGTTACCAGCCAGGGCCCGATGGGAGCAAAGGTATCGCAGCTTTTACCCTTCACCCACTGCCCGCTTCTTTCTAATTGAAAAGCTCTTTCACTGTAATCGTTGTGAAGCATGTATCCGGCCACATAATCCATAGCGTCTTTTTCTTCCACATAGGATGCTTTTTTGCCTATAACAACAGCCAGTTCCACCTCCCAATCGGTTTTAGTGCTGTTGCGCGGGATAACCACATCATCATTGGGGCCGGAAACCGCTGACGTGGCTTTAAAGAATATGATGGGCTCAACAGGCAACTGCATATTACTTTCGGCAGCATGATCGGAATAATTCAATCCAATGCAGATCAGCTTGGAAGGGCGGCTCAATGGCGCACCTAATCTTTCTGCATTGTTCACTTCAGGGCAGGAGGACTCGTTTGATTTTAACCATTCGCTTAACCGCCTGATGCCATCTGTTGCAAAAAAATCTTCCGTATAATCTTCTCCAAAAGCGGAAACATCAATGCGTTTGCCGTTCTTCAATTCTATTCCGGGTTTTTCCTGACCGGCCTTTCCAAAGCGAATTAATTTCATAAATCATCTGTTTTTTAGTGGACTAAACTACTTCCATTTTTTGTGCACGCCAAACCATTTTTTGTGCAAACGATTGAAAAGCTAACGGGCATTAGGATTTGGTTTAATTTTAGGTAATTGTAATAACAGGCAACATGAACAATCAATCAGATAATAAAGTCCGGATAGTAACAGCAGCCAGTTTATTTGACGGGCATGATGCAGCCATCAATATCATGCGCCGCATACTGCAAAGTAAAGGCGCGGAAGTTATTCATCTCGGTCACGACCGGTCGGCCCGGGAAATTGCGGAATGCGCCATTGAAGAAGATGTGCAGGGCATTGCCCTTACCAGTTACCAGGGGGGGCATATGGAGTTTTTTAAATACATTAAAGACCTGCTGGATGAAAGCGGCTGCGGCCATATTAAAATTTTCGGTGGCGGTGGCGGTACCATCCTGCCCCAGGAAGCGGAGCAACTGCATCAATATGGCATTACCAGGATATACAGTCCCGATGATGGCAGGAAAATGGGACTGGAAGGCATGATCGAAGACGTGATGGCACATTGCAGCTTCTCCGTTACCGAAGTGCCCCAAAGCCCAACCAAAGCCCTGCCGTTAGGTGAATACAGGGATACGAGGAAGGTGGCGCGAGCGATTACCCTGGCGGAAAAAGGAGAAAGCTATTCCTGCCTGCTGCAGGAAATGAAGCATTCAGCCCCGGCAAACAACATCCCTGTTATTGGCATTACCGGCACCGGTGGCGCCGGAAAATCATCTGTAACCGATGAAATAGTACGCCGTTACCTTGGCGCCTTTACCGATAAAACCATTGCCGTTATTTCGGTTGACCCCAGCAAGAAAAAAACCGGCGGCGCTTTACTGGGAGACAGGATAAGAATGAATTCCGTTTCGGGCCCCCGCGTGTATATGCGTTCCCTGGCCACACGAGAAGACAACACAGCCATCAGCAAGGTAGCCAGAGAAGGCATTGCCATATGTAAGGCCGCGGGGTACGATTGCATTATTCTGGAAACGGCGGGGGTAGGACAAAGTGATATGAGCATTATAGATTACTGCGATGTGAGCATATACATAATGACACCGGAATACGGCGCAGCATCGCAATTAGAAAAAATCAACATGCTGGATTACGCGGACATTATTGCGATCAACAAATTTGATAAAGCGGGTGCGGAAGATGCGTTAAACGACGTAAGAAAGCAATACAAACGCAATCACCTGCTATTTGCAGCAGCTAATGACGAATTACCTGTGCTGGGCATATGTGCCAATACATTTAATGATAAAAGGGTAAACCGGTTTTTTGAATTATTGCTGCAGAAAATAAAAGCAAAAACAGGTGTATCGTGGAACGGTCTGCCAACAGGCATCTCCGGGAATGAGCAGGGAAGACAAGATGCCATTGTTATACCAGCCCGGCGGGTGCGGTACCTTAGTGAGATCAGCGACAGTATACGGACGTATAACAACCAGGTAAAAGAGCAAAGCCATATCGCATCGCAACTATACCAGTTGAACGGTGCGATTCAAATATTAAAAACACTACCTGAAATGAAATAAAGAAGTTCTTAGGCAAAAACAGGCGCTCCAAAAAATAATAACAACTCATGCAATCCATATTACAAAAACAATACGAAGCACTCGAAAAGAAGCTAAGCCCTGAAGTAAAGCAATTACTGGAAGAATGGAAGGAACTGCAAAAAAAATATGAGTCCGATTTTTTTGAATATACCGTACGCGGTAAAGTCATCAAACAGGAAATCAATACAGTGTCGTTAAGCGGAACAAAAATTCCAAAAGTTGTGTTGCCTGCCTACAAAGACTGGGGCGATATTGTGCAATGGCGAATGCAGGAAAATGTGCCCGGTGAATTTCCCTATACTTCCGGGGTGTTTGAGCTGAAACGGCAGGGAGAAGATCCTACAAGGATGTTTGCCGGCGAAGGCGGACCTGAACGCACCAATAAACGTTTCCATTATGTTTCCGCCGGACAGCCGGCAAAGCGGCTTTCTACTGCTTTTGACAGCGTTACATTGTATGGTGAAGACCCGGCATACCGTCCTGATATTTACGGTAAAATTGGTAACGCCGGCGTTAGCATTGCAACGGTAGACGATGCCAAAAAACTGTACAGCGGATTTGACCTGTGCGATCCTTCTACCTCCGTAAGCATGACCATTAATGGCCCGGCCCCGGTGATACTTGCTTTTTTTATGAATGCGGCCATTGACCAGCAATGTGAAAAATGGATTACAGCAAAAGGCTTATGGCAGGAAGTGGAAAAAGCAAGCAAAAAGAAATATGAACATCAGCCGCCCCCCGTATACTATGATCCTTCTTCACCCGAAAGGTTACCGGATGGCAACAACGGGTTAGGATTAAAGTTACTGGGTTTGAGTGGTGACGAGGTATTACCCCGTGAGGTGTATGAAAAGATCAGGGCTGAAGCATTGCAGCAGGTACGCGGCACCGTGCAGGCAGATATACTGAAGGAAGACCAGGCGCAAAATACCTGCATCTTTTCTACAGAGTTTGCCTTAAAGCTGATGGGTGATGTGCAGGCGTATTTCATTGAAAATAAAGTACGCAATTTTTACAGTGTCAGCATCAGCGGGTATCATATTGCAGAAGCCGGAGCCAACCCCGTTACGCAACTGGCTTTTACACTGGCAAACGGGTTTACCTATGTGGAGTATTACCTGAGCCGCGGTATGCATATTGATGATTTTGCGCCCAATCTTTCTTTTTTCTTTAGTAATGGTATGGACCCCGAATACAGCGTTATAGGCAGGGTAGCAAGAAGAATATGGGCCAAGGCCATAAAATATATTTACCATGGCAATGAACGTTCACAAAAATTAAAATATCATATCCAAACCAGCGGGCGAAGTCTGCATGCGCAGGAGATTGACTTTAACGATATACGCACCACGTTACAGGCTCTATATGCCATTTACGACAATTGCAATTCACTGCATACCAATGCATACGATGAAGCCATTACCACACCTACTGAAGAAAGTGTGCGGAGAGCCATGGCCATACAGCTTATTATTAACCGCGAACTGGGCTCGGCTAAAACGGAAAACTTTATACAGGGAAGCTTTGCTATTGAAGCATTAACCAACCTGGTAGAAAATGCAGTGCTTGCAGAATTTGACCGTATATCGGACAGGGGCGGTGTGCTGGGCGCCATGGAAAGAATGTACCAGCGCAATAAAATACAGGAAGAGAGTTTATATTACGAAAGCCTCAAACATTCCGGTGAGCTCCCGGTTGTTGGTGTAAATACCTTTTTAAATAAGAAAGGCAGCCCCACCCTGGTACCCGGTGAAGTGATCCGCAGCACCAAAGAAGAAAAAGAGCAGCAGATCGAAAATACCAGGGCATTCCAAAAACGAAATGAAGAGGTAGTGGCTGAAAAATTAGAAGCGCTCAAAACAGCCGCAGGCAATAACGAAAACCTGTTTGCTGTACTGATGGATACCGTTAAGCATTGCAGCCTCGGGCAAATTACCCATGCGCTATTTGAAGTAGGTGGCCAATACAGGAGAAATATGTAATAGGATAATCCTTAAATAATTTGACTATCAGGCGCCTGTAAATTGTTTTTGATTTTGTTTTCCCCGGCTTATCAGAATGTACAAACAAGGTGTATTCATCCCGTGGTTAACGTTTACTACCTGATACCTAACAGCCACACAAGCCTGTATTATTTGTATTTTTAGTGTTTCATATATTCCTGTTATGCTCAACGCAAAAATATTTCTCCCGGCTATACTATTATTATTTTTTCCTTTCCTGCTTCCGGCGCAGCGCCTGTTACCTTACAAAAACCCGGCACTTCCTGCGGCGGAAAGGGTTCAGGACCTGCTGCAAAGAATGACCATTGAAGAAAAATTCTGGCAATTGTTTATGATACCCGGGAACATAGATGATACCCTTCCCGGACAGTATAAAAACGGCATTTTCGGATTCCAGGTAAATGCCGGTTCAAAAGATGGTAATGCCGTGCAGCAATTGCTCACCTACAGCGCATCGGAAAACGCATTATCGCTGGCAAGAAAGATCAACGGTATTCAACACTATTTTGTTGAAAAAACAAGGCTGGGCATCCCCGTCATCGCTTTTGATGAGGCGCTGCACGGATTGGTGCGCGATGGCGCTACTGCTTTTCCTCAGGCCATTGCCCTGGCTGCCACATTTGATACAGCACTGATGAGCCGTGTTGCCCATGCTATTGCAACGGAAACAAAAATGCGCGGCATACGGCAAATCCTTTCGCCCGTTGTAAATATTGCCGGTGATGTACGCTGGGGCCGTACTGAGGAAACCTACGGTGAAGACCCTTTTCTGAGCAGCGAAATGGGTGTGGCTTTTGTAAGCGCTTTCGAAAAGATGGATATCATTACCACTCCCAAACATTTTGTTGCCAACGTGGGCGATGGCGGCCGCGACAGCTATCCCATTCATTTCAATGAACGCCTGCTGGAAGAAATTTACCTCCCGCCCTTTAGGGCCTGCATTGAACGCGGAGGATCGCGCTCCGTAATGACCGCCTACAATTCATTAGATGGTACTGCCAGCAGCGCGAACGACTGGCTGCTGAATAAAACCCTTAAAGATAAATGGGGCTTTAAAGGTTTTGTGATCTCCGATGCCGGCGCTACGGGAGGAACCGTAGTGCTGCATAATACGGCGAAGGATTATCCCGAATCGGCACAGCAATCCATTACCGGGGGACTTGATGTTATTTTTCAAACTGCTTATGACCACTATAAACTTTTTATTCCTCCTTTTTTAGATGGCGGAATAGATATGAAAAGAATAGACGATGCCGTGTCGAGGGTATTGCTCGCCAAATTTGAGCTGGGTTTATTTGAGCAACCTTACGTTGCAGAAACGGCGATCGTAAAATCATTAGCCACGCACAAAGCGTTAGCCCGCGAAGCGGCGGCAAAATCCATTGTGCTCCTGAAAAATGATAAGCATCTTTTACCACTTTCAAAAAACCTCCGCTCTATAGCAGTTATAGGGGAAGATGCCGTAGCGGCCAGGCTGGGCGGATACAGCGGGCCGGGGAATAACAAGGTTTCCATTTTGGACGGTATCCGCCAGAAAACCGGGGAAAATATACAGGTATCTTATGTGCCCGGCCCCGGAAGGGAAACAAAAGCATGGACGGTTGTCCCTCCAAAATATCTTCATCATATTGAGAACGGCAAAACAGTGGCGGGGATGCAGGGCAGTTACTTTAACAATATCAGCCTTAGCGGGGAACCGGCCCTTACCAGAACAGATGCTGCCATTAATTTTTCATGGACGTTATTTACACCCGGCACGGCCATTACCGAACAGTTTTATTCTGTTAGATGGGCAGGAACACTAAAAGCACCTGTATCCGGTAAATACAAAATAGGACTGGAAGGCAATGATGGTTATCGTTTATACATTAACGGCAGCCTCATTGTTGATAACTGGACCAAACGCAGCTATAATACTTTACTGTCTGATTTTACTTTTGAAAAAGATAAAGCGTATACACTCAGGGTTGAATTTTTTGAGCCTGTGGGCAATGCGCATATAAAGCTGGTATGGAATGCAGAAATAACTACGGATCAGGACGCCCAAATACAGGAAGCCGTTGCCGCCGCGCGCAGGTCGGACATAGCGGTAATAGTAGCGGGTATACATGAAGGTGAGTTCCAGGACAGGGCTATGCTTTCACTGCCGGGACGCCAGGAAGAGCTGATTCAGCAGGTAGCCGCTACCGGTAAGCCGGTGGTGGTGGTATTAGTGGGTGGCAGCGCGGTTACCATGCGCAACTGGTTAGATAAGGTACACAGTGTGCTGGATGTTTGGTATCCTGGTGAAGAAGGCGGGCATGCTGTTGCGGATGTTTTATTCGGCGATTATAACCCTGCGGGCCGCCTGCCTGTAACCTTTCCGGTGCATGAAGCGCAGTTGCCATTGGTATACAATCACAAACCCACCGGGCGGGGAGATGATTATAATAATTTAAGCGGGCTGCCCCTGTTCCCGTTCGGGTATGGATTAAGCTACACAACATTTGAATACAGCAATCCCGAGTTCAGTAAAAGAACAATGGCGCCTGGTGAAACCACCACGGTAAAATGCATGATAAAAAATACAGGGAAAGCAGATGGTGATGAGGTTGTTCAGTTATACATTACAGATAAGCTTGCATCGGTAGCCAGGCCCGTGATGGAATTAAAGGGATTTCAGCGTGTGTGGCTCAAAGCAGGCGAAAGCAGGCAAATTACATTTACGATTACACCTGAAATGCTGAGCATGCTGAACGCAGAAATGGAAACAGTAGTAGAACCCGGGGAGTTTACGATCATGATCGGGGCATCGTCGACGGATATACGGTTGAAGGAGGTGCTGGAAGTAAAATGAGTACAGCGGGTAGAAACATATTCCGCGGAGAATAAGGTTTTGCATTAAATACCATACTTTTCTACATAGCAGTCTGCAAATTTCGTATTTCATATGTTCTTCCTGGACCCTGTCCCGTAAAATATTTATTTTGTCGCGATGGTATTCACTACAGGAATATTGTGTATGGGATGAGCGCGGGCGAATATAGAACGCCAGGGTCTTGATTTTCCCGAAATGGCTTTTTGTGAGGATTCCGGCGTGACTAAAAAGGTTTCTTTTTTGGGGAAAGATATTGCGCGATTTTGTATAAGAATGACAACTCTTTTCATGTATATTTACTTTTAAAAGTTCACTTATGAAACCCCTGACCTTTCAGATGATTGCCTTGCTGACGGGCTTTATTGCCATATCTGCCTTTGGACAAAACAATAACAAAAAAGGATATGTCGTTGAAAATAACGGAGATACACTTCGGGGATGGATAAATTATAAAAACTGGAGAAAAAACCCGCAACAAATTCTTTTTAAAAAAGACTCCCTCACTGACAACGTGGCTAAGTTTGGCCCCGATGACATAATATGTTTTGAAATCACAGGGTTTGACAAGTATATAAAGGCGATCGTTGAAAAAGATATTCGCCCTGTTGACCAGAACCAGCTTGTGGAGGGAACAGAAAACATGACCATTACTGACACTGTTTTTTTGCGTCAAATTGTATCAGGGAGCACAATTGATTTGTACGAATTGATTGACACCAAACCTCACTATTTTATTAAGGAGGCTGCCGGGCCCTTTAAGGAACTGAGTTATAAGGTTTTTATCAACGAACGAAGTAATATTGCAAACCAAAAAAATTACATCAACCAATTAAGAGCGGTGGCGGGCAATAAAGAAATGCCATCTTCTCTGGAAACTAAAATTAATACTGCTGGTTATAAAGAGCAAGACTTAAAGGAGGTGGTAGCGGCAATTAACAAGCTGAACGGCTCGGTGTATTACAGCACTGGAAGTACGAGTGGTAGCAGAATAAAAGCAGCTCTTTTTGCAGGCATAGGAGGAGGGTATTCCTCATTGCGATTTAAAGGGGAACAGTTTTACATGGAAAAAATGAGTTATTCCGGGGGCTTTTCGCCTTATTTTTCTGTTGGAATGGATCTTGTGGAACAAAGAAACCTCCAGGCTTTATTTATCAGGATAGAGCTATCCTATTATTCTACGAGTTATACAGGAGAGGGAGCCACAGCCTCAAACCTGACAGATACTTCAAATGTTATTTTGAAATACCAGTTGAAGCAACAAAACATCTCTCCATCACTTTCGGTACTTTATAGTTTTATAAATAAAGAAAGTTACAAAATATATGCAGGCGCTGGTGTAGCGTATAATTTTTCATCATACTCCGAAAACAAATTCACTACTATAAAACCGGGGAATAAATCAAAGGAATTGGAAAACTATATTGTTCCTTCCAAACACTGGGTGAGCATGAATGCTACATTAGGAATGCGAATTACAAAGCATTGGGATGCAGCGGTGAAAGCAGACCTTTATGGCTCCTTCACAAACTACCCAACTTTCTCGTTAAATCCCAATACATACACAGCTCAGTTGCGCTGGTTTTTCTTGTAAAATAAATCATTCAGCGTCCTAAGCCTTTTATTGACAATGATGTAAGCCCGGATCAAAATTTGGTTTATATCTTTTCTGCGGGAGGTTGTTAGGAAGCTCAATCGTAATTTCATTGTCCCGGTTTAGCTGGACCGTGTTTTTTTCCATCGGAAACGATCTTCTCCGGCTGGAGCTATTCATCAAAAGTAAGTACGATCTTATTGCCTGATAAGCCTCCGGCGAATGCAGAGCGCCAGAGCTATGGTTTGTTCACAATGGCTTTCTATGAAAACCCCGGCACGACTAAAACGATTATTTTGTTGTATTGGTTAAAACAAGAAGCTGCGGGAAAGATGTTGTTCCTTTATCAATAAGCTTGCTTAACTCTCCTACCGTATGAAAATAGGAGCCTAATACAATGTCTGTATCACCATCATGGTCAAAATCCGCCGCTTCCATTGTTAACCATTTACCCGAAGCCGCTTCTATGGGAGAAGAAGGGTGAAAATTTAAATTTCCCTGGTTGGAAAAATAAACAAATCCATTCTCGGGATGCTCCAGGTCAGCATAAAACGCGATGGCTGCAATATCCAAATCACCGTCATTATCAAAATCGGCAGCTACGGCTTTAGACGTTCCGTACAATGGATAGAACCAGGCTTCTTTGAAATTATCTTTACCATCATTCAGGTATATCCGAAGGCCATGATAGTTCTTATTTACAGCCGAATAATCCCAGTTATCGCCATTGGTAAGTAAAATATCGGGATGCCCGTCTTTATTAAAATCCGCCAGTTCAAAATAGCTCGCCCCAAATACCGGTGAAAACTGCAGGAGCTTTTTTTCTTCGAATCCGCCATTCCCCAGATTATAAAACAGGGAAATACCTTCCCATGCCTGCGACATGAGCACCATAATATCAGGTTTGCCATCTCCGTTAAAATCTCTAACCTCTGCCTTCCTGGCGCCGGGAAGGCTTTTTATAATATTTTCTTTTGGCGCCTGAAAATCATCGTACCAGGCCAGCTTCCCGGCGTTATTTCCAAAATGGCAGATCACTGCATCTTCCTTGCCATCCATATTCAGATCAGCGCGTGCAAACTGAACCGGCCTGTATAAATGGTCAATGTTAATTTCAGGCAGCGGCGTCGTAAAGCTCGTATCAAACGACAGGAGGCGTCCTAACGGCTGATCCGACGGACCAAAGCTCCCAATCGTAAGCAGTAAGGGTGCCGCCCCTTTCCTGAAGCTGATATCAACGGGAGCACTCTCCGTATTCCAGGCCGATTTAAAGTTAAAGTGATTATCCAGGATGTATAATTTATGCTGGCCGTCTCCTATATATATTTCATCCGATGCGCTGTTAAATTTGAGCATGGTTGTTTTGGGGAGCGGCTTATCATCGAAGCTGATCTGCTTTGATAAGAATAAAGTGCAGGTATCCGAAATGGGATCATGTTTCTTTTGTGGCAATGGCGCTTCAGGCGCTTCGCTTTCAAAATATTGTACAATTTGATCCCAGTCTTTTTTGGTAATTAACGGTGTGCCTGGATATACATTCAATTTGCGCATGGTGGGCTGCTCTTCCGGAACCAAATCGGCATACGGGTCTTTGCCTGTTTCGTTTATGCCGAGCCGTAGCCCCATATTAGGCAACACGCGGTCAATCCACGTTTTTTTATCCAATAAAGAAGGATCGGGGAAAAGGTGGCACATCCCGCAGTATTGTAAGGCTAACTGTTTGCCGGGTGCAATAGAATCTACATTTGCAGTTTCTATTAAGCGTTTTGAAATAACCCCGGATATGTTTTCTGTTACTCCGGTGCATACAACAAATACAAATATTAAAGAAGCAATAATCCAACCGGCTTTAATAACAGGCATGCTACAAACATTTTAATACGGGTATACAAAAGTAAAGAGGCAGATGGTGACCTGCCTCTTTACTTATATCTTTTTTATATTTCCTTTCTGCCTGAAATTACTTTACATTCCAAAACACTTTGGTTGTAACATTATCTTTGGAAGCAACAGCTTCATAGTTTCTTGTGTTTAATATCCTCTCTGTTGAAGGATAGAGCAACCTTAGAGGCGGATTGGGAGATAATGTAGAACTGGCATCGTTGGGGAAGTTAAGCTCAGGATATTTTGTTCTCTTATATTCTGCCCAGGCCTGATTAGCCTGCATGATCCCAAAATCAATCCATTTTTGCGTGCCAATCTTTTTTAGATTTTCTGCCTGGTCTGCACCATACGCTACCAGCGGATCAGCAAGGAAAGTATTCACAACTGATTGCGTTGGAGGCGTTTCATGAGCGCCCCAGGAATCATTCAGATGGTTGAGATAATAATAGAAATCAATGGACTGGGTTATACCCTGTTCATACGCCGTTTTAGCATTACCTCCTCCCCATCTCTCATAGGCTTCTGCTTTAATAAAGCTCACTTCAGAAGCAGTTAAAATAATACCTGGAAAATTCCTGTTCTTGATAAAGGTTACAGAATCATATCTTGAATAATAACCTGCAGTTGTAGAGTCAGTTTGACGGGCACTCGTCCATGTATTAATAACGCCATGATATTCGCCGTTTTTGTTTGCGCTAAATAAAACGGGTAAACGGGGGTCATTAGAAGGATTAAGGATATCTTCTACCATATATCCCGGTGCAAGACTATTGATCCCAAAGCCACTTTCCATATCGCCTGAAACCAAGCTTCCTTCAGCAACAATCTGTATGGTTTCGTCTATATTATCAACTACGGGGTATTGAGTTGGATTGCCAAGAATTTCCTCTGCAATAGCTTTTGATCCGGCTTCGTCTGAATAAGAGGTGCGCATAGCAAGCCGCAGGCGCAGGGAATTACAGTACTTTCTCCATTTTAAAATATTTCCATCATTCACATAGTCACTTTTTTGCAACTGGTTGGTATAAAACGGATCAAGGGAAATAGTTGCCAGGTAATCGGCAATTCGCTTTAAATCCTGTTGAATGAAGCTATACACCTCTTTATCGGTATCATAGCTTGCCAAAATGATGCTTCCGCCGGTAGCATTTAATTGGCCTGAAGTACTAAAAGGAATATCACCCCACATATCCACTATTTGTGCAGTTTGATCATACACAAAGATCCTTGCGATTTCCACAAAAAGCTGGTATCCTGTTTTTTCTGGTGAGCTTTCGTCGTAAGAATTATACTTTTTCTCCAGTTCCCTGTACCGGGCTATGGTACCGGTATAATAGTCATTCCAGCGATCCTGTGTATAGTTAATCGCCTGTTCATAAATTTTAGACCCGTTGCTATATCCTATGGTTTGAGAATAGGCACCCAGCATAGGAATATGAAAAGTATACAGGTTCCAGTATCTCGGCATTACCCTGCCATTATCAAAAATGCCTGCAAATAATCCTTCTACATTTGAATTAACGGTTCTTTCAGGATTATTGTAATTGTCGTCAAAATCCGACTTTGTGCATCCCGTTATCAAAAATACCGGGATGGAAAAAATTAAAATGGCTCTTATAATTTGCTTTTTCATTGTAATCTGATTAATATTTTAAATTAAAATGATACCCTGATACTTGCACCTATTGAACGGGTTGCAGCACTGGCGCCACCGGCAAAAGCCTGGGAAAACGAGTTGGTTCCAATGCTTTCTTCCGGATCAAGATAAGGCAGGGATTTATAGAAGTAGAAAAGATTCCTTCCATAAATAGATATCGTTACATTCTGCATTTTAATTCTTTCCATTGCTTTTACAGGCAACGAATATGACAATGCCAGCTCACGTAGTTTTATAAAATTGTTGTCGAACACGGCGCCTTCATAAGTGCTGTAAGAACCTGAACCCGGCCAAGATCCCCATGCATAAGTATTCAAATAATAATTAGGTGCATCAATGATCACATCATTTTCCTTTCCATCGCTTTGTTTAGCACCTTTTAATATCATGCCGTCATCATACACCTTTTCGCCATTAGGGCCGGCCGTAGCATTGCCTTCCACTTTTACGTACGTTCCTGTACCATCCACATAATAGGAAATACCTCCATGCGATTTATCACGACCAAACAGGGAATTGGTGTACATCCCTGCACCTGTTCCGTACAAAAGCGCCTGTGAGATAACCTGCCCGCCCCACCTGAAATCAACAAGGAAATTGAGTGCAAAATTTTTATACATTAATGTATTTGTTAAACCGCCAAGCGATTTGGCCTGGATGTTACCCATCTTTGTCTGGTCATCAAAATTGATATCATAATATCCGTCTCCGTTAATTACATAATCGCCATTCGCATCTTGCCGTCTCTTATACCCTATAATATCTCCAGCCTGTTTGCCTATTTCAGAAACAATCAGCAACGAACCGTTATCAAGATTTGAATTCGTCAGTCTTTCAAGCCCTTCCATTAACGAAAGCACTTTATTGCGGTTAAATGCCAGGTTTAACCTGGTATCCCACTGAAAGTTCCTTCCCTTAACAGGACTACCATACAAAGCAAGCTCAACTCCATAATTTCTTAAGGACCCCACATTAACCAAAATACCAGTTGACCCGGTAGTGGCGGGAACGGTAAGGCTTAGTATCTGATCAGTAACCTTATTGTTATAATAAGACACATCAAATCCTAAACGATTATTAAGCAACTTGGTTTCCCAGCCAAATTCCATTTCTGTTTTGCGCTCGTTCTTTAAGTTGTTGTTGCCATAAGGGTTGCCGGGATACAGCGTTGCAACCCCGTTAATGCTTCCTGCATTATAAATAGTGTTTGCTACATAAGCCGGAGCAGGGTTACCAACCACACCCCATGAAGCTCTTAATTTACTATAAGATACAAACTGCGGCAATGTAAGTGCATTGCTCAGCTCAAAAGAACCGCTTACAGCCGGATAAACAAAAGTATTATTCCCCGGGTATAGTGTAGAAGTTCTTTCACGTCTTACCGTTCCTTCAAGAAATAAAAAGTTATTGTATTCCACACCCAAAATCCCAAACAACCCGTCTTTTACCAAAAAGCTCCTCGATGAAGAACCAGATGTTGGGGTGGTTTTGGAAGCATTAAAGCTAAACCAGTTTTCCTGGGTCAAACCATCACGTGTACCCTGTCCGGAATTATGGTAAACTTCTTCTCTTGCCTGGTATCCGGCAGAAACATTCAGGGTTAACTTATCCGTTACATTATTGGAATAGGTAAGCAACAGATCGCCATATGTGAAGTTATATTTGTTAAAGTTGGTTCCATAGTAACCACTTTCTCCGAATGCCAAAGGATAGTTTGCTTTATTTTTTGACTCGGCAAAATAACCAGTGTAGTCAGTTCCAAGCCTACCCCTGAAGCGGAGATTCCTCACAATATCATAATTAACCGTAGCAGATGCCATCAAACGATTTGAGGTTTCATCAAAACTATTTTCAAGCTGGTTCCACAAAAAATCCAGGAAGTCGTACCCCCGTATATTATATTTTAATGCTTCCGCAGGGTCTTTGGAAACATCATTAAAAGGAACGTACTTGTATCCTTTTGTAGTTTTATACTTATCAAAAATTACATCCATTCTTTCTGCAGCACTCAGGAAACCGCCGTAGTTATTAGTAAGCCTGTCAATCTGGTAGGGGCGATTGTGCACCTTTTCATTAACATAGCTTATGATCAGATCGGTACTAAACTTAGGAGTGATCTTAAAGGAAGTATTTAAATTAAAAGTGTTTTTTTCCTGCTTACCGCCAATTTGTATACCCTTGTAATCATTACGGGTATACGATAACCTGTAATTAAACTGATCTGTAGCATTGCTTACCGCAATGTTCTGAACAGCGCTCATTCCATCCCTGTAGAACGAGTTCCAGTAATTCTTTTGGGCAACATAAGGCCGCATTTCCCCATCCCACCAGTAAACATCCTCTCCGGTAAATTTAGGGCCGAACTGACCGTAAGCCCGGAAGATGGGGTATTTCACCGTTTGTCCGTTTACTGTAGTTTGAAGCCACCCGGCATCATCGGAGCCAAAACTACCCATATTAGTTCCGCGATCGTACCCGGGTCCATATTCATTCTGAAGATCAGGCACTATGGCTACTGTTTCGCTAATGTAGGATGAATTAAAATCCACACCCAGTCCTTTTTTACCTTTCCCGTTTTTTGTAGTAATCACGATCACACCATTAGCAGCATCAGAACCATATAATGCGGAAGCAGCGGCGCCCTTTAAAATAGTTAGTGATTCTATATTTTCGGGATTAATATCTAAAAGCCCGTTTCCATTAATGCGTGGTGAGCTCCAGAAACCGTCATTATTAGCCTCTCCGTTCCGGGTAACCACTCCATCCACTACCAATAAAGGCTGGCGGGAAAAATTAATGGAATTCAATCCGCGGATACCTACACTAACCGCACTGGTAGCGCCTCCGGGATTAGTATTGATGTTTACCCCGGGAGCTTTACCATATAAAGCCGATGCAAAATTTGTTGGCGAGGTTAACAGAATATCTTTTGAACTCACTGTAGATACCGCATAGCCCAATTTTCTTTGTTCTTTTTTGATACCCATCGCGGTTACAACTACTTCGGTAAGCGCATTTTCCGAAGCTGCCAGTTCAACAACAATATCTGCATTTGAGCCAATCCGCACCTCTTGCGTGGCATAACCTACATAACTAAATACAAGAACAGCATTTTCTGCTGCATTGATTGAAAATCGTCCATTTTCATTTGTAAAGGTACCTCCGGTATTGCTACCCTTTTCAGTAACAGAAACCCCTGGTAAAACTGCTCCGGAAGCGTCTCTTACCAAACCGGTTATTGTTTTTGTTCCCTGCCCGAAAGTAAATGCACTGCATAAGAAGAGCATTCCCATAAGCAAAAAACGAGTTGCTGATTTCTTCATCGTTGTTAGTTTTTGAATTTATAAAGAAAGAATTTGCTTAAAATCAAGGAGCTACAAGAAACTTAATGTTAATTATAATAATTAATGCAAATTTAACAATACTTTTTTAAAAAAAACAAAAAGATTTGTTTTTAAAACAATTAATAAAATAAGTTTTGGTAAATAGTAACGAAATGACAATATTTCCGCTTATTAGTAGAGAAGATTTTATTTATAAACGCTGCTTACTCATAAAATAATATTTTCTGGAATAAGACTCTGGGTCAAAAAATGAAATTCCGGCATACATTAACCCCATACTATAATTGTTATTGGTGAGCGCCTGTTATTGATGAGCGCCGAATTTTGAAAGCCGGTATGGCACCACTATGTGAGCCACCAACTGTGGCGGCATTTATTTCCTGTGTTTTACTTTACACATAATAAATGCTCCCGTCATGCTTAGTGTCTGCACGAGATACTTAACCACAGAAGTTTCTAATATGGGGAGTTTTTTTAAATGCTAATAGATGCTTTTTGATGCATACACGCTTTCTTCTTTGCCACTTTTTACGGCATAAGTAAAGCCTTTCTGTAAGGCATAGGCGCCGTATTCGCCTTTTTTATTTAATGCCAGAAATCCAACCTGTATTTTTTTTGATTTCTCCGGGCTACGTTTAATGATGCGCTGAACCGCTTCTTTACAGGCGGCTTCGGGCGAATGTCCCTGGCGCATCAGTTCCACCACGAGGTGTGAACCTACAATGCGGATCACTTCTTCGCCTACGCCGGTGGAAGTAGCGGCGCCAATCTCATTATCTACATACAATCCTGCGCCAATGATGGGAGAATCACCCACCCGCCCGTGAATTTTATAGGCCATCCCACTGGTAGTGCAGGCGCCGCTTAAGTTCCCGCCGGCATCCATGGCTACCATACCAATGGTGTCGTGGTTGTTGGGGCCGCCGGGCATAGGATCATTCTCTTTATTGTATAATTGATTTTCCACGTTGATCACCGGATCGTATTTAGCCGTTTTCAGCCATTTTTTCCAGGCTCTTTCACTCTCCGGCGTAAGAAGGTTCTCTTTTTTGAACCCGTTAGCCAGGGCAAACTGCAGGGCGCCGTCACCGGCCAAAACAATATGCGGTGTTTTTTCCATCACCAGCCGGGCAACCGAAATAGCATGCACAATATGTTCCAATGCCATTACCGACCCGCAATTATATTGCTCATCCATGATACAGGCATCCAGCGTTACATGCCCGTCCCGGTCGGGTAAGCCTCCATATCCAATGCTTTGATTGGTGGGGTCGGCCTCCGGTATTTTTACACCAGCTTCCACCGCATCTAAGGCCCTGCCTCCTTTGCCAAGTATGGTCCAGGCCCCGGCATTAGCCGCTTTACCAAAATCCCAGGTAGAGATTACAACAGGATTATTAATAACGGGAATGGGTAAGGTTGCCGTATCGGCCAATACCTGCCTGCCTGTTAAAACCGCTGCGGAGCTTATTACCGAGGCTTGCAAAAATTTTCTGCGGGTAGACATTTCCTATTTTTTAAACTGTTTTTCAGTAATTTTTATATGCTCAAAATTAAATGAAATGGCAGTTCATTTAAACAATAATTAAAAAGAGAAGCTGTCTCCTGATGAAACAGCTTCTCTTTTAGTTTCTTAAAAAAATTATGGCATCCAATATACCTTTATCTGTGCTTGTTGATCCAATGATAAAGCTGTTCCACCCAATGCGGCTAACCAATTTGTTCTATTATTTAGCTCCTCGTCGGCCGGGTATGGAACTTTGTTAGGCCTAACCAGTGGAGTATACGTCGGATCTTTAGGTGTTAATCCGGTTCTTCTCACTAACGCCCACCCTTCCATTGGATTCCAAATAGCGCTAAGCCACGCCTGAGTAACAATCTTTTTAAAAGCATCCGCATCATCTGCGCCATTATACGCCACCGATGGAACATTTAAGAAGGTTGTAATTTCTGCCGGAGTAGGCTTGGTAGGCAAATTTGTGATCCATGACATGGCATACCAAAAATCAATGGAAGACTTAATGCCCGCTTCGTAAGCAGTTTTAGCAGCAGCGACATCTTTAGCTACTCCCAATCCGCGCTGATAGATCTCCGCTTTCAAAAAATATACATCTGCTTCCGATATAATCAGGTAAGGATAATTCTGCCTTCCGTTAAATAATAAATTAACATTGAATGAAGCATATTTATTATCGGCATCTGCTCCTATTGCCGGACGGGCTCCATCACCAGGGTAAGGATCGCCACCATCTATCACCGAGTGGTTCTGTGGTTGCGGAACCCAAAGGTCCGCATTGTTTGTCATGAACCAAACTTTTGTACGTGGATCAAAAATTCCAGAGCCATCGGTGTTATTGTTACTCGACATCTGGGCCCAAACATTGCTGCTCATGCGAATTTTGGAAATAGAGTTTTCTGCAAAACTACTCCACAACCTGTCAGTAGTAACAACCGGCGCGACCTTACCAGGCCAAAAACCGAAATTGTTTTTTTCCAGTGCGGCTGGGTCCTGATTCATCGGCAAAGGCTTATTACCGCCAATGATGTCAGTAATAATCTCAGAAGCAAGTGCCTGCTCTTTTTCGTAAAGTCTTACTGCATATCTCAAACGAAGTGCATTCGCAAAACGGATCCATGCAGTAAAATCATTCTTTAAGAAAGAGTCTGAGTTACCAATGCTGATTTGAGTAGCATCTCCAATTTTTATCCCTTCAGCAGCCGATTTAAGATCAGCTAACACACTCTTATAGATATCAACCTGTTTATCATATGCTGGACGGCGCGACTCCAGATTGTCTGCCATACCGGCCTGTGTATATGGAATATCGCCGTAAAAATCCAGCATCTGCAAAGTCTTGGAAGCCATCAAAATATCCGCTATGAATTTTACATTGCTGTACTCCGCCTTAGCTGGACTATTATTGATTAAGTCCTGTAGCTTTTTATAATCAAACAAAACAGGATAATATGAATTCCATAAACCTGCATTGTATATAGCTGTACTGGTAACTTCATTTTGCACCGCCTGCTGGTTAGTAAGATCAAGCAGCAGATAGATGTTCAGCGCATCATTACCATTGGTAATATCTTTCGATATTCCATTAAACAGCCCGGGAATAGTTAAAGTTGAAATACTCGGCTTATCGGGGGTTTCATTCATTTCTTCAAAACCCTTTGTACACGAAAAGAATGCAGCAAAAGCGAGAATTATTATATAATTAAATTTTAGTTTCATCTTATTAATTTTTCTGGTTAAAACGAAGCCCTTACAGAAAATCCAAATGAACGGAAGTTAGGCATAGATGAGTTTTCGAGCCCTTGCACATTTCCTATACCGTTTACGCCTTCGGGATTGAGTCCTTTAGGTATTGTAGTAAATAGGTAAAACAGATCCCTTCCTATTACTGACAAACTCAGGTTTTGAAATATATGGGTTTTCTTCACCACTGAGGCTGGAAACTGGTAAGAAAGGCTGGCTTCTCTGAGTTTCATCCAAGAGTTTTCGAAAACTGATAATGAACGAGGCACACCAAGATGATTCCATGATGCATAAGAAATTCCGTAATACCAGGAAGCGGGTACTATCACATCATTAGGTTTTCCATCAGCATACACGCCGTCCATAATCATACCCACATTGCCAGTTGTTCCATCAGGATAGGTGTAGGGTAAGCCACCACCGTTACGTTCTTTTACAGTTTCCTGTCTCAACCCGTTACCCATTGCAGAGCTATAAGATCCAAACCAGGTATCTCCACCCCATTTAAAGTCGGTAAGAAAATAGAGAGAGAAGTTTTTATAGCGAAGTGTATTAGCAATACCACCAGTAAGTTTAGGTATGGAGTTTCCGATAGGTACTTCATTAGGTGTAAGCACCCACTCTGTAGCAGCAATATGTTCCTGCCCATCAGGTGTGGTGTATTTCATCACTTGCCCATCTCCACCAATCGCCTGACGTACTACTATATTACCATTCTGATCATACGTAAAGTCTTTTCCATAAATGGTTCCGTAGTTATCTCCCACCCGAACTTTTTGTAACGCCCCACTTGATCCATAAACACTTCCTATGGTGAGCACACTATCCACACCAGAAAGGGAAATTAATTTATTTGTTGCCCGTGAACCATTAACCGTAATGCTCCATGAGAAGTTTTTTGTGGTTATCGGATTTGCATTGATAAAAAACTCAAATCCTTTACTTGCCAATTTTGCATCATTAATCCTTATCGAACTAACTCCTGATGAAATTGGAAGGGCGGTTTCAACAATTTGCGGGGAGGCATTGCCTGCATAGCCGGTTAGCTCGATATTCAACTTATTATTGAATAATCCTAAATTAAGTGTTGCCTCATATTGTTTTGTTCTCTGAGGTTTAATACGAGGGTCGGTAAGAATGTTCTGGAATGACTGCGCTACCGTACCGTTATATGCAACCCCGTCGATTATCGCATTTGTTGCATATGGGTCGGTACCACTGCCTCTGCCTGCGTAAGATAAAGCAACTTTACCATAGCTCAACCAGGGAGCAGATTCTTTGAGGCTGCTGATCCCATCTGTGAACACATATGCTAAACTCACAGCAGGATAAAAGAAGGTATTATAGGGGGATCGTAAAGTGGAAGTCCAGTCATTACGGCCTGTTACCTGCAAAAACAAATAGTTTTTGTATGAGATATCAAAGATGCCGATTAAAGAATTGATTTTATAAGCAAATGGTAAATCAACAATATCTTCATTAATATTAACTGGCTCACTACCGTTTTTCAGATTGAAAAGAAACGGATTAATAAAGTTTCCACGTGTTGCAAGACTGTTAGCATAATTCTTAACGTTAACAGACTCTCCACCTGCAGTCAGACTTATATTAATGTCCTTATCTGCAACATTATCCTTGTAGAATCGCGCCATACCCAACATATTAAGGGTATTATTCCGGTCGTTACGAACTCCAAATTTACCGCCTGTAATTCCCTGAGGATCTCTTGGATAATTCCTAATTTCTATCCGGTCGTTGCTATTGTCAACACCTGCCTGTCCTGTTAATGTAAGCCAGGAGGTAGGCGTAGCTGTCAATTTTACACTACCTATAAAATTCTTACGATTTAGCTGTGTATTATTTTTATCGATGTACCAAAATGCATTTTGCAAATAACTATTTCCATTAAATGGATATGCCTGTTCGCCGGCAGGGAAGTTACTGGAATTCGTCACATCATTTAAAGAGCCGTCTGCCTTGTAAGTATTCGCAAGATCAACATAAGGATCGTAATCGCGTGGAGCTGCATAAAACATGCCCTGCAGGTAAGAATTTCCTATCGCCGGTGTATTTAATCTTTTGTAGCTTAAATAGCTGGCAGATATATCAGCAGTAAGTTTTGGACTGATATTGATGGTTGAACCTAAAGTAAGCATATTAGAGGCGTAATTGCTATTAAGAACATTTGCCTTATTGTCCTCTCTTGTATAGGCAAGTCTAAACGACCCTATGTCTCCTCCGCTGGAAACAGAAACATTATGTTGACTGGTAGACCCATTGGGAAAGAATACTTTCCAGGCATCGGGGTGAGCACTGTATGGCCTTTGTACTCCGTCATACCACAACATCGGCTGACCATCAAATTTAGGTCCCCAGGATAAAGCACCGGGAAATGAAATAAACGGCCAGGCCACAGTTGGATTATCATAAGGCAGCATACCATGCGCACCTTTAGTATAAACGCCCATCTGATCCGGGCCGTAGATAGGTGTTTGAATACGCTGTCCATTACCATTTACATTAAACCTTTTGTTATTATCGCCTGTCCATAAAGAAGAAATAAAACCAGCTCCATAGTCATTCTGGAAATTAAAGAAGTCATTGTATACAGAACTAAAGCGATCATTGAACGAGTAATCAATACCAAGTCCTTTTTTCTTGGTTCCCTTTTTCCTGGTTACCAATATCACACCATTGGCACCCCTGTTACCATATAAAGCAGAAGCTGCAGGTCCTTTTAACACTGTTACACTTTCAATATCTTCTGAATTGATAAAGTTTAATCCTGTTCCCCAGTCATTATAGGTAGCAACATCCTCATTTAATTTTGTTCCCAGTGAGCTTCCGTTTAAAGGCGTATTATTAATAGGAACTCCATCCACTACAATTAAAGCGCGATTGTCTCCGGTCAAATTGGTATTACCTCTAATCACCAATCTTGAAGATCCGCCCTCTACTCCACCCGAGGCCTGACTGATATTCAAACCTGAAACTTTCCCCATCAATCCTTGTGCTATTGTTGGAGCCTGAGCTAATGTTAAATCTTTGCCATCAACTTTCTGAGCTGCATAACCCAGTGATCGGGGCGAACGTTTAATGCCAAGAGCTGTTACAACAACCTCATCAAGGCTACCTGCAGCTTCGGACAGGGTAATATTTATCTCAGAAGCAGTGCCTACAGAAACCTGTTTTTCTTCAAACCCCACATAACTAACCACTAGGATTGCATTGTTTCTTCCCACAGAAATAGAATACTTTCCATTTTCATCCGTTACAACTGTTTGGGAAGCACCTCTAACAGCTATTGTTGCACCTGCAACAGGATTCCCTTTATCATCTTTTACTATGCCGCTGATAACCCGCCCTTCCTGTGCGAACAGCGCTATATTGCCCGCCAGCAGGACCAGCAAAACCAGTAAAATTTGTTTTTTTACTTTTTTCATTTACAGTTGAGTTTTAATTTATGATTGACTAAGACTAACAATATTTAAGACCGGTACAACCCGCTATTCCACTATGGCGTAGTGCGGCTGCTCTGTTCCGCCACACAATCCCCCGGGTTAACCAAACAACAACTCACTTTGTTACTGCCCTTCACCAAAGTCCGGTGCATTTTTATCATACCATATCCGTTGTGAGCTTAATGTTGGAACATCCTGGGCGTTGGGTGTAAAGCCCTGTTCGCTCATTGCGGCATTCCAGTTGTTCCTGTTCACTTCTCCGGGGTCGGTTAACCACCAGCGGCGCGGTATCTGCTCATTAAAAGGTTCACGGGCATAATAGGCTGAACCGTTTCTGGGATAGCCTGTTCTGCGAACCAATACAAAAGCTTCACTGGCATTGCGGTAAAAGTTCAGGTATTGCTGTATATATATTCTTTCAAGGTCATTCGTACCATTAAATGCCACTTCCGGGCCATTTAAATATGCCGCAATTTCCGCATCACCATTTCCACTGAATCCGGTAGCAGATTGCGCGGTTACCGCTATAGCATTCATTGTTTTAATGGAAGAAGTAACGCCTTTTTTATACCAGTCTTCTGCTGTGCCTTTGGTATCAATTCCATTACCATAACCTTTCTCAATAAACTCCGCCACCAGCAAACAGGATTCGGCATTCGATACCAGCACATCCGTATAATCGCCGGTTGCTCCGTTTAACCTGGGCGAAAAGAATTTGCGGTTAATGGGTGAGATCAGGAAATAACGTGAAACCACATTGCCCGGGTCGGTATTGCCCACTGCAAAAGCGTTACTTATATAGCCTGCAACAGTTGGGTTTGTTGTCCAGTCTGCCGGCGCCCCCTGGAAACTGATATGCGGGTCATTGGGATCAATAAACGCCGGGAGGCTTGTTGAATATTTGGCTAAAGTATCTTCATAGCTGCCGGTTAGATCGTTGGACTCAAAATATATGGGCAATCTTGGATCATCAGCGGCTTTCAGAAAGTTAACGATAGAAGTACTACCATAGCGGGCGCTTCTGTAATTGATATCATTGCCAAAAGGTGAGAAGTTAGGATTGGTATACTTTAACTGCGCATCATCATTATCAATAGGTCCAATAGCATTCTGCATTACCTGCTTAAATATTTCCTGTGCTTTTGCGGCGTTCTGGTTGTCTAACCGTGCGGCTATGCGCAGCTTAAGGGTGTTGGCTAACTTCACCCATTTGGTCCAATCGCCCTGGTAAAAAATATCGGAGTTACCATAGGCAAGCTGATTGGAAAGCGAGCTGTTAGACAGTATGCTGATCGCATTGTCCAGTTCTCCCAGCCAGGTAGTAAATAGAGATTCCTGTGTATCATAAGCGGGGCTGTAATCAGCTTCGTACCGTCCTTTTATCGCCCCTGTATAAGGTATGGAGCCGTTCATATCGGTAACCTTTATGCCATGCAGGGCCTGTATGATATACGTTACTTCCTGCATTTTCTGATACTGATCTTTGTCCGGAAGGGTACTGATCTGCCTCCTGATCTCAAACAGGTTGGGCAATATCTGGGAATAGTACACGCCATAACGGCCATTTACGTTACCGGTTACTTCATATGGGCTGGCGGTAACATGCTGGGTAAACCGGAACAACTGTTCCATCCCTTCCCATATCCATTCACCACCATTATAGGTCATTAGCCTTTCCTGGGAATAACTTAAAAGGTATTTAATATCGGGTGTGGTTACAATGGTGGGATCCGTATTGATGTTGCCAAATTGTTTTTCGCAGGAGGTGCCGGCGATCGCCGCAAACCCTATTACTGCTATATATTTTGAAACGCTTTTCATGACTTGTAATAATTAAATAATAAAAAAACAATTCCATTAAAAGGTAGCCCTGAGCGTAAATACAAATGAACGCATCATAGGCAAAAATCCTTCTTCGCCGGAATAAGCCGTGTTGTTTGAATTATTGGAAGCCGGGTTAAAATTGTAAGGCAGTGTATTATGCAAATACAACAGATCGCGACCAACAACAGACAAAGACAAAGCGTTCAGCTTAAGCTTTTCATAAAACTTAGCCGGTATACGATACGATAATGCCACCTGGCGCAGCGATATCCATGAATTTTTAAGTACCCAAAAATCCGCTACCCCGGTTGAAGACGAACCGTAGCGATAATAGAACTGGGGAAGATGCGAAGGCTCAACCAATCCCTGGTCGTATGCCTGCTGGTACGTCATGCCGCCTACATCGGCTGTGCCGCCTCCGGGTTTATCAACTATTTGACCCGGGGCAAAAACACCTTCGGGGATTATACCATCATCGTAAGTGCCGCCATCATTAGCATACTGGGATGTCCACTGAATACCGCCGTTCTGAGCATCCCTTCCGGGAAGACTATTGGGAAATACACCCGTATGCGTTCCATACCGGTAGCTCAGCAATACAAAATCACCTCCTATTTTAGCATCCAACAATACATTCAGGCTGAAATTTTTATAATTGAACGTATTGTCCCATCCTGCGCGGAATTTAGCATTGATATCACCCACATCCTGCCATACATTACTTCTGTTAGGAAATGCTGTTCTTGAATCGCTGCGCCATTGAAGAATAGGAAGTCCATTGCGGGGATCATTTTTATCTGTGCCCTCGAAAGCGGTGGAATGTATTTGTGTACGCAATGTGCCGTATGATTTGCCTACAACAGCCCATGTACTGATCTCGCCAATGTTGGCGCCCAGGTTAAATTCTGTTCTGCCAGGGTAAAGATCTACAATCATATTTCTGTTAACGGCATAATTTAGCGCCGTATTCCAGCTAAAGTTCTTTGTTCTTAACGGAGTGGCATCTAATGAAATTTCGATACCCCTGTTGCGTATGTTACCGGCATTGATAAATATGGTGCTTACACCAGACTCTGTTGGCGTGCCAATATCCAGCAACTGGTTTTTAGTATTGTCCTGGTATACACTTACGTCTAATCCTAAACGATTTTCAAGAAACCGCATTTCCAGTCCGATTTCTTTTGATATTTTACGCTGGGGTTTAAGATTCGGCTGTAATACTGACCCGGAGCTATAGGTTGAGAGCGGCACGGTTTGCCCGTTAGCGGTGCTGTATCCATTAAAGGCAAACCCGGGGTTAATCCTGAAGGGATCGGTATCACCGCCCAATGCGGCAAGGTTTCCTCTTAATTTGCCGTAGCTGATCCAGGACGGAAGGCTGTTTTTAAATGTTTCACTAAATATCCATGATAAGCTGGCCGCGGGATAAGTATAAAAGTTATTACCGCTACCATTGGTGTACGTTAATGAAGAAGACCAGTCGCCACGCCAGGTAGCCTGCAGGAATAACATGTCTTTATATCCTATATCAGCGCTGGCATATAATGAGTTAAAGCTTTTACGGTTCCTTATTCCCGCTGTAGTGGTGGGCTGATTAACAGAATTGGCTATATAATAGTTACCCGGATAGCTTAATCCCCCGCTGGTGGAGCTGTTTTCATACGTGGTTTTATAGCGTTGCGCTTCACCACCTATATAGCCACTGATGGAGAGGTCCGGATTAATATCCTTGTTCATCATCAGCATCCATTTCTGCATATTGCTTTCCTTGGTTTGGAACCCGAGTGAATACAGTCCGCCCGTAAAATTTTGCCCCTGGCCCAACTCCTTACTTTCCGACCGGGTATAAATGTTATTAATATTCCCTTCTAAGATCAGTTTCGCCCAATCGGTTAACGTAACGGTAAAGGCCACACGACCACGGAGCAGTTGCTCTTTTTGAAAATAGTTGTTTTCATATAATGAGAACCAGAACCTTGTTTCAGGGGCCAGGTTGGTTTCGGCAGAATTGCCGGGATTAGGAACGCCACCGAACTGGCTGGTATAATGTTCTCTTTGCGACCAGTATTTGGTGTCATAGTTACGCGGCATCATCCACGAATACAGCTTGCCAAAATTATAGGAAGCAAATGCATCCAGCCCGCCTAAGCGTGGCGGGTTTTTACCATTAAAATCAGTATAGGCCGCGCTCATATCCACTTCCAGGAACTTGGTGAACTTATGTGTAACCCTAAGGTCAAATGCATTTTTTGTAAACTTGTTGTTACTTACAACACCCTCGGCCTCATTGCGGTTATAGGATAAACGAAAAGTTGATTTTTCTGTTCCGCCGTCAATGGCAACATTGGTATTATAGCCAACACCCGTTTGAAAAGCGTCCAAAAAGTTATTGGGCTGCGGAAGATATTTGGTAGGCGTACCATCATAATTAATTACATCCTGCCCAAGCATACGCGGACCCCAGTTTTCCAGTTCACGTCCTATACCCCTGTCAATATATGGCAGGCCTGAGACAGGATCGGTAGGAAATACTTTTGTAGTCCATCTTTCATTGGCCTTATAATTCGGATCCCTGGCATCGGTAAAGAAATCACCAACCGTTCCGCCCCCAAATTCATTCTGAAAATCGGGTCCCGCATATGGATCAGTTATATTCACCGACTGGTTAACCGTTATGCCAATGCCCTGGCGCTGTTTTCCTTTTTTAGTAGTAATTAAAATTACCCCGTTTACCGCTCTTGTGCCGTACAGGGCAGCAGCGGCAGAGCCTTTTAATACAGATACACTTTCAAAGTCTTCCATATTCAGGTTCTTCAGGTCGTTACCAAAATCGCGCCCGTTACCGCTAAAAATATCGTTGTCCATGATCACGCCGTCAATAACAAAAATGGGCTGGTTATTGGTTCCCAGGGTAGAGTTACCGCGGATTATAATTTTGGAGTTGGCCATCAAGCCACCGGCTCCTCCCATGTCAATCTGCACGCCTGCAACCCGGCCCTGTAAGGCATTAATTGGGTTAATCTCATTGGTTTTAGACAACTCAGCGCCTTTAACTTCCGTTATGGAAAAGCCTAATTGCCTTTTTTGTTTTGTTACTCCCAGCGCTGTTACTACAACCGCTTCACTTTCTGTTATACTTGGTTTGAGTATTACAGATAAGGTAGTTTGCGTTCCAATGGTTACTTCTGTAGTTTCATATCCCACGGAAGAAAACACAAGCACATTCTGAGAAGTTGCCAATGATACACTAAAACGCCCTTCGGCATCCGTAGCAGCAATGGCGCTTGCTCCCTTTACCGCAACCGATACGCCCGGTAACGCTGCTCCGCTTTCATCGGAAACAGTTCCGGAAACCGTTTTTCTTTGCTGGGCGAAAGCATAAACCCCTGATAACACTATAAAAAGCATTAACAGCAGATGCTTAACATTTGACTTCATCATTGTTAGTTTTAGTTGTAAATTTTGTTTAAGGGTTTCTCTCAGGCAGCTTCCTGAATTTTATTTTTGCGTGCTATGCCTTTCTCATATTTCTCCATTACCAGGGCCGCGCCTCCTATAAGCTGGGCCTCATGCCCCAGCCCGGATATTACAATCGTTGTATTGGCCGCAAGCCGTGGGATACAATGCTCGTTTAATGCCTGCTGAATAGGCGCCTGCAATATTTTACCGGAAGAAGATCCTCTTCCGCTAAGTACTACCAGTTCGGGATTTAACAAATGAATTAAAATGGCGATGCCGCGGCCGATATTATAACCGGCTTCCGACAACAGCTCAACCGCAAAACGATCTCCCTTTGCAGCAGCATCAATAACAGCATCGGCAGCATCTTCCGGATTTAGCGCTTCCAGTCCCGATTTTTTTAAAACGGAGGTTCTGCCGGAGGCTAACCCTTCCAAGGCCTTTTCTATTACCGCCGTTAAAGCAGCTTCTGTTTCCAAACAACCGCTTTTGCCACAACTGCATAGCTTACCATTCTGGAAAAGCGGAATATGGCTGAACTCACCCGCAAAACCGTTATCTCCCCTGAACAACACATTGTTCAATATCAAACCCAGCCCAATACCCCAACCCACATTAATTACCATCACATTTTTTTTATTAAGCGCGGCGCCAAACTTTTGCTCGGCCAGCGCAATAAGACTTGAGTCATTATCAATAAATACAGGAACCCCGGTTTTACTTTCAATAAATGAAGTAATGGTACCCTGCCCGTTCCCGGGAAAGGAGTAATTCACTCCTTCCTTCGCATCAATAAACCCCGGCATACTAATGCCAATACCCGCGATTTTACTTTTGGCTATTCCTGCTTCGTCTATTACTTCGCTAATCTTGTCGGTAATAATGTCTAACGCCCCGGGATTACCCGCCAGGTTCAGTTCTATGCTTTCCATTTTCCCGATATGCCTGTTTTGCATATCCATTACTACCAAACGGGTAACAAACTGATCCATGGCAACCGATACGGTATACATAATATCGGGCTTAAGAGAATACATCTGCGGCCGCCTGCCACCACTGGAAGGAGCATGCCCTGTTTCAACCACATACCCTTCCTCTACCAGCTCATTTAAAATTTTTGTAGTGAGGGAAAGGCTTTTTTCAATTCTTTCACTTATTTCTGCACAGGAAAGCATCCTTGAAAAATAAAGATGGTTCACTATTCTTTTCCTATATAATTGAGTCTTACCCGCCATTTCTATTAAAATAAGGTTAACATTTACTGAATAATATGTTAAAGTAAACTAACTTTTTTTAAAAAAACAATATGTTTTTGATAAATTTTTAAAATAATTTAAATGTTAACCCGATTTAGAACACATTTACCTTCGGTGAGAAAATTCAAATTGTTGCTGAGGCTGTCTAAAAAAAATATTTTGCCACAAAGCCGCTAACCTGCCTGCTCTTTAAGCAGGGCACGAAGAAAATAAAACCTGAATGAAAGATATTTGCATCACAGAATGATTATACTATTTGGACTTATAGCGTTTCTATTGTTCCAAATCAGACAGTCATTAAAAAACCAACATACATATGATACGTTCCATTTTTTCCGCACTGCTGCTCATCCTCTTAACGGGGTTTTATGCGCAGGGGCAATCCGGGGTTAATGATAATCCCGCCAAGATGCAATGGTTTAAAGATGCCAAACTGGGCATTTTCATCCATTGGGGTATCTATTCCGTCAATGGTGTAGACGAAAGCTGGTCGTTCCACAATAAAAAAATATCGTATGCCGACTATATGAAGCAATTGAACGGCTTCACCGCCAAAAACTATAACCCGGATGCATGGGCGCAACTGATCAAAGAAACGGGCGCCAGGTATGCGGTAATAACCACCAAACATCATGATGGGATTGCTTTATGGGATACCAAGGCCAACAATATGAGCACGGCTAAGCTCACGCCTGCCAGGAAAGATGTGATCACTCCTTTTTTTGCCGCGTTGCGCAATGCAGGTCTTAAAGCCGGGGCCTATTTCTCCATATTAGACTGGAGCCACCAGGATTACCCGGGGTTTTTAAAAGACAGCAGCCGCTACCAGGTAAAAGACGATCCGGCAAGATGGAACAGGTACCTGGCCTTTTACCAGGCACAGATCAAAGAGCTCAGTACACAATTTAATCCGGATCTGTTTTGGTTTGATGGCGATTGGGAGCATAGCGCTGCAGAATGGCAGGCTAAAAAAGTACGGGAGATGATACTGGCGCATAATCCTGAAGCCATTATTAACGGACGGCTGGCCGGTTACGGTGATTATGAAACACCTGAACAAAATTTCCCGATTACCCGCCCCTCTCTCAACCCATGGGAACTGTGCATGACCTCTAACAATAACTGGGGATACCACCCGGACGACAGCGCATATAAAACACCCTATGAGCTCATTACCATTTTTGCCGATGTGATCAGCAATGGCGGCAACCTGCTGTTTGACATTGGCCCACGGGAAGATGGCTGGATACCCACGGAACAGGTACATTTATTAAAGGAGCTGGGCAAATGGACGCATAAGCACGAAGAAGCCATTTTTAATACGGAAGCCGGCATGCCGCCGGGTCATTTTTACGGGCCAAGCACGATATCAAAAGATTCCTCTACCCTGTATCTTTTTGTGCCCGCCCTTAACAGGAGTAAATTAGTGATCAAAGGATTATACAATACCATTCAAAGCATTAAAGTGATAGGGGCAGATCAGCCCCTGCATCATAAAATTGTGGGTAAAATATCGTGGAGCCCGGTGCCGGGTTTGGTATACATTGATGAAATTCCGGAAACAGCTACTGATGGCTACATGACGGTGCTTGAAGTAAAATTAGACGGGCCCATAAAGCTGTACAAAGGCAAAGGCGGGCTTGGAGCGGAGTAGAAGAGAGTGCAGGGCACAAAAGTTGCAGGTTACAGGTTACAGGGGATGTCCCTGCAACCTGTAACCTAATTCAACGCCGCGGGTTCTTTTACAATGGTAATACCTTTGGTATGTTTTATAGATTCCCATCCGCCGGTAACATTGCGCAGGTTATTGTAGCCCTGCATTTTAAGCAGCGATGCGGCAATAACACTCCGGTATCCTGCCGCGCAATGCAGGTACAGGTTATCTCTTTCATTAAGATGGGCAATATTGCCCGGATCTTTCATATCAATCAGGGGAACATTTAAAGCACCCTGCACGTGTCCTTCCGCATATTCTACCGGCCGGCGTACATCCACTACTACAAGGTTTTCATCAAAAGGGATATCCATTGCCAGTTCCCCGGCATCCACATCAATGATCATATCAACAGCTCCTCCCGAATCTTTCCATGCCTCAAACCCACCTTCTAAGTAACCGGCAACATTGGTAAACCCGGCATCTGTAAGCAGTTGTACACACACTTCTTCTTTTCCGGCAGGGGTAATTAATATGATCTTTTTACCGGCGGGTAACAAATTAACCGCCCATTCTATAAAGCGTCCTTCAAACCCTATAAAAAGAGAACCGGGTATAAATCCTTCTGTAAAGGCAGCGGCGCTGCGGGTATCCACCATTATAAAATGGTTGTTATCCCTGAGCAGTTCGCTCAATTGCCGCGGAGTAAAAGCAACACGATGTGAATACAACATTTCAGACAGAATGGTTTAAAATGTGTTTAAATAAAAACGGTTGATGAAAATGATACATCAACCGTTTATAATAAAGCGGTAAGTATTAGCTTAATAGCTGCTCTACAAAATGGTATATTTCGGCCAGGCGTTTATGGTTTACCGAATAGTAAATAAACTTTCCCTCACGGGTAGTGCTTACCATGCCTGCTCTTCTTAAGATGGCCAGATGCTGCGATGCAACTGATTGCTCAAGCCTTAACTGCACGTATAATTCAGTAACCGTCATTTTTTGTTTTTCATCCAGCAACTGAATCATTTGCTGCCTCAACTTGTGATTGAGCGCCCGTAAAATAAGCGCAGCTTTTTTAACATTCAGAAAGTCAATCCGTAATTCGGATGCATTCTCCTGCGCTGATCCGTTCAATACCATTGTGTATGGATTTGTAAGGCCTGTCATAGGAATAATAACTTTAAAATTTAATCATTAATATATCAAGTGCAAAGATATAACCGAAAATACAAATAACCCCCTCCCACATGTTAAAGTAATAAAAATGTATGGCTGGTTATTTAGCCCTTTTAGATCCTTCAAAATAGAAATCTTTTACATACAGGGGTTCCATATAGGCCAGGCTGCAGAAGTTGTTGTTTTTAAAGGAGTTAAACAAAAGCTGTGATAGGTGGGTACTATTATAGTCTATCTTTTCAAAACAGGTGTTTTCATTAACCAAACGCATATCTTCCCATTTGGGCGCGCCGCTGCCAAAACAAAGTACTTTTTTATACCCCGGCACCTGTGCAAATAAATCCCCGGAAAGTGTTGCTGCATGTGGAGGTAATACCACTTCCCCCTGCGGATTATATAATGCTGTATATACTTCCTTTCGCCGCGCATCAATCATCGGGGCGTAAACATCAAAGCCGGGAAACGCCTCAACGGCCGCCGCCGCCATTACTTCAAGCGTGCTTACCGCCACTAATGGCTTGCCGAGCGCATAACAAATTCCTTTGGCGCTGGCCATGCCCACCCGTAAACCCGTGTAAGACCCGGGCCCGGAGGTTATGCCCACCCCATCAATAGCGTTGAGCGTAATATGCAATGCGTTTATCATTTGCTGTATGGCAGGCTGCACAAAAGCAGCATGATCGTACTGCACCGTATTATTCAGTTCCATTAATAATTCACCATTACGCGACAGGCCCACAAAGGCTTTTTCCAATGCGGTATCAATATGTAACAGAAGCGCCATTTAATTCAATTTTTTAGCGTTTATCAAAATTAGATTTAAAAGTCCGAAGCGAAATGCCATCAGCAATAAACCACAAATTTATAAGTCCGAAGCCGGATCCCGCACGTGCGGGACGAAATCTGAAAGGAGTACAAAGAACCAGGAAACAAATCACAAAAGACAAATAAAAAGCAAAATTCAAATTCTAAGCAGGAATCCGAAGCGGGAATACAGCAACAGCCATCAGCAAGCATTGCTATATTGAGTAACTTTGCATTTTTATCATTCTTTACACATCAGTATGAGCAAAACAATCATTAATGCCCAACATGCGCCTGCTCCTATCGGACCTTACAGCCAGGCGGTAATGACAGGCAATTTATTATTCGTTTCG
Organism: Agriterribacter sp.; assembly: GCF_035445465.1. Classification (NCBI taxonomy): domain Bacteria; kingdom Pseudomonadati; phylum Bacteroidota; class Chitinophagia; order Chitinophagales; family Chitinophagaceae; genus Agriterribacter; species Agriterribacter sp. The sequence continues at coordinate 102,848 of NZ_DAOMQT010000007.1, read as the reverse complement.
GGCCAAATAGCCATTGATCCCAAAACGGGTAACATAGAAGCAAAAGATGCCGCAGCCGAAACAACACAGGTAATGCAAAACATAGCAGCCATTCTTGGCGCGGCCGGGCTTGGCTTTGAGCATGTGGTAAAAACAACTGTTTTCCTGTCGCACATGAGCTTATTTACCATTGTGAACGAAGTATACGGTAACTATTTTTCAAACAACTTTCCGGCAAGGGAAACAGTAGCCGTTAAAGGATTACCCAAAAATGTGAATGTTGAGATCAGCGTAATTGCAGCTAAATAAAAACTGCGAATGTTAAGTCAAGCAGGTTATGCCTGTATTTATCGTGAAAGTGAGAGGAGCAGTGAACAGGCAATAGTGCATCTTACCTTCCGCTATTCACCCATTTACCACTTCTCACGTCTGACACAGCACTAATGAGAAGTATATTATATAAACTTGTTCATTTTTTAACAAAATAGATTTATATTGCAAAATATTAATTATTAGCATTTATAGATAATTAAATTGATCGTGCGCCAGTTAGCTGCTATATCCCTTATATTGATCTTTCTCTTTAACCTTTTTGGTTACAGGGCTTTATTGCAATATTGGGAAACTCAGGAAAATACGAAGCTGGAGGCAAGATTAGACCAGCAGCAATACGATGAAAAGGACCTGGTAGAAATAAAGGTTCCTATACATTTGCCCTATCACAGCAACTGGAGCGACTTTGAAAGATATGACGGGGAGATTGATATTGACGGCGTACATTACAAATATGTAAAACGCAAAATATTCAACGACTCACTTGTTCTCCTCTGCATACCGAACAATATAAAAATAAAGATCAGTACAGCCCGTGACGAATTCTTCGGCCTTGTGAATGACCTTCAAAAGGATGCGGCCAATACCAAATCATCTCATTCTTCTTTTTCTTTTCATTTTTCAGGTGGTGATTATATCTGCCAGGAAAATGAAGACTGGAATATGACGGCTGAAGCTGACGCAATGGTATATTATTATCCCATGTCTGTTCCGCTTCTTTCTTTTTCTGCTACTTCTCCCTGGCAACCCCCCGATTTCCAGTTCCTTATTTCCTGTTAATCTGTTGCGTCCGGGACGCTCCTGCCTTTATGCCAGAAGCAGGGTGATGCGATCCCTTTATGCCAAAACAGGTTCACTTTTATTCCGTTCATTTTTCTTATTCATCTGCGAAGCATTCAATGCATTTGCATAGGAATCAATAGGATGTTGTACACTTTATCATTAATAAAATTTACCTTTTATTAATGCAGACAGCACAAAATATTATAAAATATATAAAAGTTGTTTTGGAGTTTTAAGTATATATGAGACGCCGCGATTCTTCGCGGTGTATTTTTTAAAACTTCAAGATCGGTATAAACTGATCTGAATGATGTACAATATTTTTTAAGGCCCCAAGTACTCACCCAATGGCGGAGTCGGATCATATTTCATGAACTTCCCGGTTATTTCAGCAACCTTAAGTAAGCCAGGCTGAGTGGTACCTGTTCTACCGAACGGGAGGATTCGTCTTCAATAAAATAGTGTTTCACGCCGGCTTTCTTTGCCGCCTTCATAATAGCGGCAATACCCACATCGCCGGAACCCAGCACCACATTGGTTTCTACGTCCGCGTGCCCTTTCTGGTTGCCTGCTGTTCCGGGTTTACGGTCTTTAAGGTGCATTAGAGGAAAGCGCCGGGGATATTTTTCAAGCAACGCTACCGGATCCTGCCCCGGATGTTTTACCCAAAATACATCCATTTCAAAGTTCGCATAAGCAGGATTCATATTTTGCGCCAGGTAATCGAACAGGGTGCCTTCGCCATAAGCGCCAAATTCGTACCCATGCGGGTGATAGCATAATGAAATGCCGTTTTCTTTTAAGTGCTTCCCGGCCGCATTAAATACCGTAACCGCGTTTTTTGCATCGTCAATAGTAAAAACATCTGTATGCGGGATCCAGAACACCACCACGTATTTTGCGCCATAGGTTTTAGCCAGGTCAACAGCTGCCTGCGGATTTTTAGCCAGTTGCTGAAAATCGGCACCTACACTAACCACTTTCAGGTTATTTTTCTTCAGCAGGGATTTAAACTCATCTACCGGCAACCCATAGCTGTCGCCGCCTTCCAGCTCCTTAATACCCATTTTGCTTATTTTTTCCAGCATGGCGGGAACATTACCCGGAAGCTGCTTTCTGAAGCTGTATAACTGCACGCCAATTTCCTGTGCAAAAACAGGTAAGGCAATAAGGAACAGCACTGCCGCCGTACATATCTTTTTAACTATAACGTGGGAACTGCGATACATAATAAATATTTTTTCTACCCTCAAAAATGAAATCTTTATAAATGTACAAAAGATTTATTCCTTTCGGTATCACACAATTGATGAGGGCGCATTTCAATTTTTGGCAGGTGGGTGGTGACACCCACCTGTAGAACCCGCTACCGGTCGGTGTCTCACCGACCGGAAAGTTGTACATGGAGCGAAAAATTGAAATACGCCCATTGATGAATATATTTGCTGAACTAAATTGTATGATATGCAAGACGGAACTGCCGAAGAACGACTGGCTCGTTTAGGATTAACTTTACCTCCTGCACCAAAACCCATGGGCGTTTATAAACCCTGCCTCATTGATGGCAACCATCTTTATCTTTCGGGGCACGGCCCCGTACAGAATGACCAAACCCTTATAAAAGGACGTATTGGAAAGGATATGGACGAGGAACAGGGTAAACTGGCTGCAAAGCAGGTAGGACTAACCATGCTTGCAACCATAAGGGCGCAGATTGGAAGCCTCGACAATATAAAGCGCGTAATTAAAGTGCTTGGCATGGTAAACTGCATACCCGAATTTGAAAAACAACCTTATGTAATTAACGGCTGCAGTGAATTGTTTGCCGCTATATGGGGAGAAGAAAATGGTGTAGGCGTTCGCAGCGCAGTAGGTATGGGCTCCTTACCGGGTAATATACCGGTTGAGATAGAAGCAATATTTGAACTGGCGTAATAAAAAGGGTTATGATGCATACAAATGGCTCAGCAGAAGCATGGTATTTTGTTGATGATATTAACAATACAGATTCCCCGGCATTGTTGCTGTATAAAGAACGGGTAAAAGAAAATATCCGTTTGGCAAAAGACATGGTAAAGGATGTGAGCATACTACGTCCGCATGTTAAAACCAACAAAACAGCAGAAGTGTGCAGCATGATGCTGGAGGAAGGTATCACCAAATTCAAATGCGCTACTATTGCGGAAGCCGAAATGCTGGCAACTGTGGGGGCGCCGGATGTGCTGCTGGCTTACCAGCCTGTTGGCCCTAAAGCAGAACGGTTGGCGAACCTTATTAAAGCATACCCTGCCGTTCATTTTGCATGTTTAACAGATAATGAGGCAACCGCAAAACATATCAACGATGTGGCTGAAGCGCATGGCATTGTAATTAATATTTTTATAGACCTGAATACCGGCATGAACAGAACAGGTATCGTTCCTGCCAAAGCACTACCGCTTGCTGCATTCATCCTGTCATTGAAAAATATAACGCTGGTGGGCCTACATGGCTATGATGGTCATATACGCGATACAGATACCACTATACGGCAGCAAAAAAGTGATGGGGGATTTCAGCAGGTAGCCGCACTGCATCAAAAGATAGCAGCAACGTATCAGCGCTCATTAAAATTAGTAATGGGGGGCACACCTACTTTTCCAACTCATACCGGGCGGCAAAATGTGGAATGCAGCCCCGGCACTTTTGTTTTTACCGACTGGGGATACAAGCAGTCTTTTCCCGATGAACCTTTTGACTTCGCGGCGCTTGTAATTACCAGGGTTATTTCCATCATAGATGAGCATATCATTTGCACCGACCTGGGGCATAAGGCTGTTGCCGCAGAAAACCCGTTGCCGCGGGTTCACTTTTTGAATGCCCCCGATGCAGTACCCATAGGGCAAAGCGAGGAACACTTAGTATTGCGTGTACCAGATGTTTCTTTATACAATATGGGTGATGTGCTATACGGCGTGCCGGTGCACATATGCCCAACCGTTGCTTTATATGATAAGGCTTACGTGGTAGAAAATAAAAAAATTACTGCCCAATGGGAAGTAGTGGCGAGAAAAAGAAGCATTAATTTTTGAACAGTTTTTTAAAAACTTACGCCACTCCGTATCCTGCTCAGCAACTGGTTATAACAGTTATCCACTAATCTTGCTGCCAACTCTTCCCGTGATGGCGGACGTTCCGCCCCGGAACTGTTGATCAGGTTCCAGTCTGAAGCTTCTAAAGCCTGCCTGTCGCCGGTGTAGCGCGCTGCTTCATGCTGCCAGGTATAGTTATCGCGAAAGCGGTCGGCTAATATATTACGGCCGCTTACCCAGTCGTAAATACGGCAATCCAGTGACGCCCGGCTTTGCAGTATGCTGCGGGTAACATGCACAGTGGCAGTAACCGTTTTGTATACAGGTTTGGCCGGAACAGACCGGGTTTGGCCTATCTCTATTTTTTTAGACCGTTGTATCGTGTACCGGTCGGTATATATACTGCCTATATACAAATCATTAAAATTCAGTTCCACTACCCTGTCTGCTTTTATAAAACTGGCTTCAGCCTCCCTGTCGCTATAAAAACGGGTATTGTTATACGAGGCATTATTAAGATCACGAACCATTGCATACTGCAGGTAATCATTATCGAATCCCCAGTAACGCCAGTTGTTATTATAATAATTTACCGGCCTCACCACTACTTTAACCGTTGCCATTTCCTGCGCCTCCCGTATACGATCCTCTACATCGCGGTAACGCGGATACGCGTTACCGGCCTTTACAAACATTTCATACGCTTTTTGTCCGTAAGCCCGGTTATTGTACGACAGGTAATGTTGACCCTGGTTATAATATTCTTCCGCTGCTTTTTGTTTTGCCTCCTGCATTTTAAGCGTTGGGTTCCAGGGGTTTGGTATTATTTTAGCAGCCGCCGGTATGGCTTTGATCTGGCTGTACATTTGTGCTGCCACCTCAAGCTGGCCGGCAATTTCCATCCAGCGGTCGCCGGCATTCATATTATTATAGGTATTGCTGTTCATGGCTTTACGCACATCGGCGGCCTGCCTGTACGCTTCCGGCAGCAAAGCTGCCGCGTCTTTATCACCCGCATCCTTCTTTAACCGTTCTAATAAAGCAAAAACAGTCTGGTCATCTGCTGTATATCTTTTTGCAATCTGCCGGGTAGAAGAGCAACCCAGCAGCAGGATGCTACTTAGCAGCAGCGAAAAAGCACTTCGCATTGTAAAAGATTTTAGATAAATCTACACAAAAACCATCGCCGGTGGAGCGATGGTATAAAATATGATCAGCATTGCTTAAATCTAATCTAATGTCCCGGGTTTCTGTACATCGTGCAGCGGCGCTGCCTGTTCGGTAGGAGCCGGCACATTGAACTTGTTGCGCAGGTTCTTATATGCAACGCCATCCCACAAAAATGCAAGAATAAACCAAATAAACAGTAGCAGCGGCACCAGTATGGTGAGCTTAAGATTCCTTACTTCATCGCCAAGGTGCATGAATATAGATACGATATACACGGCTTTGCATATAGAAAGAATGATCATACCTCCTTTCAAAAACATCAATAACCACCCTTCTACATGAAAAGCGTAGTGAGATAAGCCCAGGGCAAGCTCGGCAATAGTAAGGAAAAGCAATATCCAGAAGGTCTTCCAGATCCTTTTTGTATTAGGTGCCGGCTCGTGCTGAAACGTTATTTCTGGCGCAATTGCCATTTGCTGATTTGCATGTTCCATATGTTGCGTATGCTTTTAGTACAATAAATCGGTTAAATAAGATAAAAACAAAGAAATACAAATACCCATACCAGGTCTACAAAGTGCCAGTACAAGCCTACTTTTTCTACCATCTCATAATGTCCCAAACGGGTGAAGCGTCCATTGAGCGTCCAGAAATACATCAATATGTTTAAGAACACCCCAATCGAAACGTGAAACCCATGGAAGCCTGTAATTCCAAAAAAGGAGTTCCCAAAGGCAACCGGTCCTGGTAAGGTAACCTGGTGCCCATTGTGGAATAACCCGGAAACTATTGGCCCAAAATGATTCTCTTTTATGGTTGCACCTATTTCCTGTATTTTCCCGTCAATCAAAACCGGGTGTGTATGCGTAATGAGGTGAGTCCATTCCCAGGCCTGGCAACCCAGAAACAGGAAGCCACCCAAAATTGTCCAGAGCAACCATTTCTCCACACCTTTCTTATTTCTTTTATGCCCTTCGTGTACAGCAAGCACCATTGTAACCGAGCTCATAATCAGGATAAAGGTCATTAAGCTCACAAAAGCCAGCGGCAGGTTAGCATCCCCCATGAGCGGGAATGTATTGAATACATGATTGGGGTCGGGCCAGTAATCATGGCTTACCCGTATAGTGCCGTAAGCAATAAGCAAAGCCCCGAAGGTAAAAGTATCACTCAGCAGGAAAATCCACATCATCAGTTTTCCATAACTTACATTATAAGGGCTTTTACCCCCCGTCCACCATTTATATCCGGCCGGTATGTGTGTTGACATGTAATTGAAATTTTATTATAAATGCTCTGTTTTAGTTGCCAGTTAGTGTAATAAATGAAAAAATACAAAAATGTAAACCCAAAGAATATCTACAAAATGCCAGTAGGTAGCTACTATCTCCACCGGTGTACTATCATAATTGCGTTTCCTTGTACTAAATGCCTTAAAAAAAATAATCAATAAGGCAACTACACCACCCAATACATGCACAATATGCAAACCGGCTATAGCCAGTACAAAGGAATATGCCGGGTTGGAACCAATGCCGGTCATCTTCATTCCCTGCTCCTCAAACTGATAAAAACCGCTCACCTGCAATGCAACGAACAAAACGCCTAAAAGTGCAGTTATCGCAAAGAACAACCTGTATTTAGCCATCTGGTGTCCTTTAAATGCCTTCAGGGCCACCTGTATGGTTACACTACTTACCAGTATCACCAGGGTAGAGTAAGAAAATACAGTTGGCAGTGTAAAGCTTTCCCAGCCCGGCTGGCTGCGTTTTACAATATAAGCGCTGGTAAGCCCCGCAAACATCATAATGATCCCCGCAAGGCCAAGCCACATATTAAACTTGTACGGATGTATCCTCTTTTGCTGTACACTCATCATTTCAATCATTACAACTTGTTTCATTTAATAAAATAAATAGCCCGTTTAGCGCTCAGCCGTCAGCATTCAGCGGTGAGCTATCAGCCTCCTGTATATAGCTCTTAGCCTTTACAAAGCCTGTTATTCATAGCCGGTGTATAGGCTATACGCCCGCCACTTTATCGGCAAGCAGGCTCAGCAGCACCACCGGCAAATAAATATAAGAGCTAAACATTACCCTCCTCGCTGCCTGCACATTCATCTCCCTGTATAAGCGTATGCTTTGCCAAACCATAAATAAATTGGCGACTAATACTATTGCCAGGCTTACCTCTCCGCTCATGTGTATCAGGTAGGGTATTACACCTACCGGTATCATTAAGAGCGAATAGATAATAGCCTGCAGCGCCGAATATTTTGTTGGTCCCGCGTCTGAAGGCATCAGCTTAAACCCTGCTTTACTATAATCCTTATGCGCCACCCATGCAATAGCCCAAAAATGCGGGAACTGCCAAAAAAACTGGATGGCAAACAAAGCCCAGCCACCCGCACTCATTGTATCTGTAGCTGCCACCCAGCCAATAAGACAGGGCAGAGCTCCCGGAATGGCGCCCACCAGTACTGAAACGGAATGCACCTTTTTTAAGGGGGTATATATAAAGCCGTACAGGAACAAGCTGAACAGCCCCAGCATAGCCGCCGTCCAGTTAAACCAGTACCCCACGATCAGTATACCCGCAACACCTGTCACAGCAGCAAAGGCCGAGGCTTCAGAAACACTCATTTTACCATTGGCAACAGGCCGTTTAGCCGTTCGCTTCATCAATGCATCGGTGTCTTTTTCCGTTATCTGGTTAATAGCATTGGCAGATCCTGTAATGAGCAACCCCCCTGTAAATAATAAAAGAACTGACAGAAAATTAAAAGTAATATTCGGCGCCAGTAAATAACTGATCACACATGAAAATACTACCGTAAAACTAAGGGTGAACTTTATCAGCAGCATATAGTCTTTGAGCTTGTCAATTACTACAAAAGAAGCTGAATGCTGCACCCCGTTGTATGTTTCCCTTACTTTCAAAAATCTGTTTTTATCAGCGCAAAGCGCTGCATTACCGCTTTTGTGCTACAATCATTTAATGCCTGGATTCATCTTTCGTTACCGGCTCCGTTTGCGGAATAAAATCTACCCCATCTTTTCCATAATCGTAGGGCCAGCGATGTACCTCAGGAATTTCGCCCGGCCAGTTGCCATGCCCCGGCCTGATAGGCGTTGTCCACTCCAGTGTGTTAGCGCTCCATGGATTTTTGGTAGTTACCTTTCTTCCTTTGAAAATAGAGTAGAAGAAATTAAACAAAAACAACAACTGCACCAGGAAAGACAATATAGCGGCAAAACTGATCACCTGGTTCAGTTCCGTAAACTGCTTGAAGGATTCCCAGTTCGAATAGTCATAATAACGGCGGGGCATACCTGCAAACCCTTCGTAGTGCATGGGCCAGAATATGATGTAGGCGCATGCCAGCGTAATCCAGAAATGGATATAGCCCAGCGTATTATTCATATACCTGCCGTACATTTTGGGGAACCAGTGATAAACGCCCGCAAACATGCCCATAAAGGCGGAAACACCCATTACAATGTGAAAGTGAGCAATAACAAAATAGGTATCGTGCACATGAATATCAAGCGCGGAGTTCCCCACGTATATACCCGTTAAGCCTCCCGATATAAAGGTGCTTACAAACCCTATACAGAACATCATACCCGGGGTAAACCTGATGTTGCCCCGCCATAGTGTAGTAAGCCAGTTAAACACTTTTATAGCAGAGGGTACGGCTATCAGCAGGGTAAGCAGCACAAAAACAGAACCTAAAAACGGATTGAGCCCGGTTACAAACATGTGATGCGCCCATACCAGGAACGACAGCACGGCAATAGCAAATAAAGAGGCCACCATAGCCATATATCCAAAAATGGGTTTCCGGGCATTAATAGACATTACTTCCGACACCAATCCCATGGTAGGTAATATAATGATATACACTTCGGGATGCCCAAGGAACCAAAACAGGTGCTGGTATAATATGGGGCTGCCGCCTTCATTAGGTAAAATTTTACCGGCAATTACGATATCAGACAAATAAAAACTCGTGCCCAGGTGCCGGTCGAACAATAATAAAATAAATCCTGATAACAGAACAGGGAAAGAGAGCAAACCCAATACTGCCGTAAAGAAAAGCGCCCATATGGTTAGGGGTAACCGTGTCATGGTCATTCCCTTGGTACGCATATTAAGGATAGTAGAAATATAGTTAAGCCCCCCAAGCAATTGCGATACAACAAACATCGCCATGCTGATCAGCCACAGATCCATGCCTATTTTAGATCCTATGGAAGCATCTCCCAATGCACTTAACGGAGGATATACCGTCCACCCGCCTGCGGCCGGACCTGTTTGAACAAAGAGGGAAGACATCATGATAATGCTGGCCAACACAAAAAACCAGTAGGACAGCATATTCATGAATGGCGAAGCCATATCCCTTGCGCCTACCTGGAAGGGGATGAGGAAATTGGCAAAAGTGCCGCTCAGCCCTGCCGTAAGCACAAAAAATATTAATATGGTGCCGTGCATGGTGCCCAAAGCATAATAAAATTCGGGCGATATTTTTCCGCCCCTGGCCCAATGTCCAAAAATGTCTTCCAACCAGGGTAAGGTGGCTTCGGGATAGCCTAACTGAATCCTAAACAATACCGACATCAGCCCTCCGATAATCGCCCATATCATTCCTGTTATCAGAAATTGCTTGGCGATCATTTTATGATCCTGGCTGAATACATATTTAGATATAAAAGTTTCGTGATGATGGTGTCCGTCCTGGTGTTCATGCACCCCATGTGAGATAGCACCAGGTTGAATTACAGCTTCGTTACTCATTACAAAAATATTTTACTAATCAACAATTTCATATATTCAAATCAGCATCAATGCGCTTCTGCCTGTGCTACGGCATTTCCCTGCGGTTCTGCTGTATTTACAGCCGCACCGGCTGCAGGAGGAACACCATCGGGATGCGCAGTTAGAAACTGCGGCTTTTGTGTTGCGATCCACTTGTCAAATTCTTCCTGTGTGTCTACCACAATTACGCCTCTCATAGAATAATGCCCAACACCGCACATCTGGTCACAGGCAATTTCGTAAACAAAGTTTTCATTGCCCGTTATTTTTTTCATTTCGGCTGTAGTATACTTCGGTGTAAACCACATGGTAGTAGGCGTGCCGGGCACAGCATCCATCTTCATCCGGAAATGCGGTAACCCCACGTCATGAATAACATCCTGCGAACGAATAATGAGTTTAACGGGCTTATTAACAATTAAATGCATTTCAGACGGATGCAGATCGTCATGATTAGCAGCATCATTCCAATCCTGCCCTAACGGGTTATTTTTTGAAGGGTCTACTAATTTGTAATGCTGGCGCCCCAACACATTATCCTTTCCGGGATAACGGTATTCCCATCCAAACTGGTGCCCTGTAATTTCAACTTCCATTGCTGTTTTCGGCGGATCACCGGTTATTTTAAACCAGTAATACAGTCCAAACGCTACCAATACGGTTAATGCAATGGCCGGCACAGCCGTCCACAATAATTCCAGCTTATTGTTATGCGGGTAATAGTATACTTTTCTTTTTTCAGAAGCCTGGTAGCGGTATGCAAACCAAAAAAGCAGTACCTGGGTAATCACAAATACAAAACCAATGATGGCCAGTGTGATCCACATCATGGTATCAATATTTTCCCCATGATCCGAAGCTGCCGGTACCCCAAGTAATGTTTTCTTATACAAAACTTTATTGCACCACCATGCTGCGGCAAGTCCCATAACCAAAAAAACCAGCATCAAAAATGCATTAATACGGTTATTTTGCTCAAAGGCCTTCTTCTCGCCTTTTAAAACAGATACGTATTCACTGGCTTTTGCTATTTGAAAAATAACAATGAATACTAACAACACTATTAAAATAATAAAATACTCGGTGGAAGTCATTTTATATAAAAATTATTCTTGAATAATCAGCACTTTTCTGCGTCACCCTATGTATGATGAATTAAGCTTTCCTTAAAATACGGATGGTATACAGGTACCAAAGGCGCCTTTGCCAAAGCCCTTCCGGTAAAGAACATCAATAATCCACTAAAAAAAGCCAGCATGCCCCATTCGTACCAGCCCAGGCTAAAATGATCGCCCACAGCACCGGGCATCACCATTTGGTAAAAGTCGAGCCAATGCCCCAGAACAAGCGCTATTGCCATAAATGTCATAATAGCGTAGTTCCGTTTAGATCCCCTGGTCATTAATATGAGTATGGGAGCGATGAAGTTAATGATAAAGTTAAACCAGAATATACCTTTGTATACCCCCTGCAGCCTCGGCTTAAAATAAATCGTTTCTTCAGGAATATTAGCATACCATATGAGCATAAACTGGGAGAACCACAAATAAGCCCAGAATATGGAAAAAGCAAAAATGTATTTGCCAATATCGTGCAGTTGTTCATGGGTAGTATGCTCCAGGTAACCCTGGTTTTTTAAGAAAATAACAAACAGGGCAATCAGCGCCAGGCCTCCCACAAAGCTGCTCATAAAAGTATACCAGCTATACATGGTGGAATACCAATGCGCATCAATGCTCATCAGCCACAACCAGGGAATGGTTGATCCGGTTGTTAATGCAAAAAACACAATAAATATGCCCGCCCAAACGGTATTGTTCCATATATACTTACGGGCTTCTTCGCCGGTTATTTCTCCTGCATCGGCCCGGAGCGATAGCTGTTTGATCTTTCTGCCCACCAATATCCATACGCCCAGTGTTATAACAGTCCATGTAAAAAAGAAAGTGGGATTAAGAAAGCCTTTTTTCCAGCTAAGGATCTTATCGGATGCCACGGCTTCCTTATCAAGCCAGTGATAAATGTGATGCTGATGGCCAGCAACAATGCCAATAAATACGATCAGGGATACTACTGCAAAAACCGGCACTACCGCAGCAATGGCTTCGGGTATCCGTCTGAACGTGGTTTGCCAGCTACTATGCCCGAGTATATTAATGCATATGAAAAACATACAGGCATTGCAGATCATCAAAAAATAAAGGCTGTTTTGCAGCAAACCGGCCCAAAACCGGGTTTTGTCATGCTCATCTTTACTGAGACCAAGGAAGAAAAAACCCGCCAAAAATGCCACCAGGCCAACGGCCAATAAGCCATACGTCCATTTCTTATACCTGGCAGGAGCTTCAAATTGTTGCTTAATCATCCTTCAATGAATTTTTTTATACTTAATCAGTTTTATTTTGCTGCTGCGCTACTATCAGACACAGCGGTAGTTGTTTCTTTTTTTACGCCCTGCTGATCTCTTATGTAATCTATTACCATCCAGCGTTGCTTCGGGTTTAACTGGGAAGCATAACTTCCCATTTTATTTTTCCCGTAAGTAATGGTATAAAAGAGCTGTCCGTCGCCCTGGTTAACAACAGTAGGGTCTAACAGGTTTTTTGGAGCGGCAGGATAAGGTCCGTCCCCATCTTTCCACAACGGTCCGTTACCATCTAATTTTGAACCGTGGCATATGCCGCAATAAATCAAATACAATCTTTCCGCTTCTTTCAGATCGGCCTCATTCAGCGCAGGAAGAGGGTTCTGCACCGTTCTTGCTTTTGCAAAATTGCTGGTATCACCCGCAGCATCTTTTTCGATGCGAAAAGGTAATAACTGATCCCTGGTTATGGTTCCGGCAACGGGGGTACGGTTGGTTTGCCTGTCGGGAAAAATAAAATTCTCCGAATTGGTTTCATACGCTCGGCTATAGGCCATATCGGGCATATACGTAGCACCCGGTTTTTTATTGTTGCTGCAGCTTGCCACAGTCGTTACTACTGCAACAAAAACGCATGCTATTACTGGTATCTTTTTCATCGAAATAAGTTTGTCTTTTTGCATTAAGCCGTAACCATATCCGTTTTCTGGTCAAATAATTTTTTGTCCATGTCGTACCTCCCTAACCACCAGCCGGTTTCCGCCATTTGCACATTTACTTCTTTCGCGCCCGCTGCCGCCAGGAAATTTTCCGCTTCCTGTACATTGGTATTTGAGGTGCACTCAATAACCATCACAAACTGGTCGTCTGTTGCCCCGGGATGAAAATGGTGCTTTTTTACAAAAGGCGCCAACTGGCAGAGATAGCAGAAAGTGAGGGTCATTCCCACGCCGGAAAACAAAACCGTTAACTCAAACATTATAGGTATCCATGCGGCAAGGGAAAAATGGGGTTTACCACCATAGTTCTGCACCCAGTCCATCGTTAAAATCCAGCTAATAAAGCCCAGCGCCGTGGTAAGGCCGGTAAGCGCATATATAAATCCTACCGTATGCAGGCTGGTATCCCTCATGCCAAGCTCCTTATCCAATCCATGCAGGGGGAAAGGAGTATATACATCATGAATCTTATATCCTGCTTTACGCACTTTCCTTACCGCGGGAAACAGTATATCTTCATCATCAAAACATCCTACTACAAATTTTTTTATTGTCATAACCTTAAACCAACGGGTTTTTTAAGGTGAATAAATCTGTGTTCAATATTCCATGTTCCGGGCCGCTACGGTTACGCTGCCCTGCTTTGCCTAATGGTGATGTGTTTTAGCATAAAACTCCTCTGCGCTCAGCTTTTCAATGTCTTCCATTTTGGCTTTATAATTTTCGCCGCTCGTTTTTAAAACATGCTTGATCTCCCAGATAGCAATTACCGGGAAGTATTTTGAGAACAGGAAATAACAGGTAAAGAATAATCCAAAGGTACCCAGGTAAAATCCTATTTCGTAAATACTGGGACGATAATAAAGCGACCAGGAAGACGGAAGATAATCGCGGAAAATGGAGGTAACAATAATTACAAAACGCTCAAACCACATGCCCACATTTACCACCACGCTCATTATAAAGGTGAATTCAATATTTCTTCTCAGTTTTTTAAACCAGAACAACTGCGGGGAAACCACGTTGCAGGTCATCATAATCCAGTAGCTCCAGCCATAAGGTCCGGCAAGGCGATATTTGAAAAAGGCGTCGTACTCGTATACGTTAGCGCCATACCAGGCCATGAACAACTCCGTAAGGTAGGCGCAACCTACTATAGACCCTGTTAGTACTATTACCTTATTCATTGCCTCAATATGCCCGATCGTAATATAATCCTGCAGGTTCATTACCCTGCGGGTGATCAGCATCAGCGTTTGTACCATGGCAAACCCGGAGAACACCGCACCGGCAACGAAATAGGGAGGAAATATGGTAGTATGCCAGCCCGGAACAATGGAGGTGGCAAAGTCGAATGATACAATGGTGTGCACAGACAATACCAGGGGCGTACACAACCCGGCAAGCACTAAGGAAAGACTTTCATGGCGCTGCCAGTGTTTGGTAGAGCCCGTCCATCCAAATGAAGCTATGCCATAGAATAATTTTCTGAACTTGGTTTTAGCACGGTCGCGGAGTGTTGCCACATCGGGTATTAAACCCGAATACCAGAATAACAGCGAAAGCGTAAAGTAGGTTGATATGGCAAATACGTCCCACAATAATGGCGAATTAAAGTTAGGCCATAAGGGGCCACGGGTGTTGGGATAAGGCATTACAAAAAATGCCAGCCACACTCTTCCCATGTGCCAGATAGGAAACTGCCCGGCTGCCATTACCGCAAAAATAGTCATGGCTTCCGCGGCACGGTTTACGCCGGTTCTCCATCCCTGGCGAAACAGTAAAAGGATAGCGGAGATAAGCGTGCCGGCATGACCGATACCGATCCACCATACAAAGTTGGTAATATCCCAGCCCCAGCCAACGGTTTTGCCCAGGTTCCACTGGCCAACGCCGTAAGTTACTTCGCGGTATATTGAATACACGCCAAACAACAGCAAGGCTACTGAAATATACAGTCCGATATACCATAAACGGGTAGGCTTGGTTTCAATAGTATACACAATATCTTCCGTAACCTTGTTATAGGTTTTGTCTCCATCTACCAATGGTTCCCTGACGAAAGATTCGTATTTAGTCAAACTCATTTACTAATTAATTTTATCCTGCAAATCCCTGACAGGAGTTTGTATATTAATGTTGAGCATCCGGCTCTCTTATTATTCTACGTTCAGTATACTTATTTACTTAGTGTTGTGCCTTGCGCGCAGCGGCTCTCTTTTCGGCAAATTCATCTTTAACGCCTACGGGTCTGCCGGTATTCCTGATTTTAGCAAGGTAATTGATATTGGGCAGCACGTGTATGTGCTCCAGGGCATAATACGCACGCTGGTTTTGTTCCTGCGTACGAATCTTATACACCTTGCTTTCTTTATCATTTACGTTACCAAATACAATAGCTCCTGTAGAGCATGCCTGCATACAGGCGGTTTTAACATCCCTGATTACAGCAGGATCCTGCGACTTTTTGGCTTCTAATTTAGCATCCTGTAAACGTTGCACACAAAAGCTGCATTTTTCAATTACCCCGCGGGAACGAATGGTAACATCAGGGTTAAGCACCATGCGGGTAAGGTCTTCATTCATCATCAGCACTGCATCATCCAGTTTGCCTACTCCTTTATGATGCTGATTGTCGGAAAAGCTGTCTGCACCGGTATAATCAGCCCAGTTAAAACGGCGAACTTTAAACGGACAGTTATTGGCACAATAGCGGGTACCGATACAACGGTTATACGCCATCTGGTTTAAGCCTTCCGAGCTATGGTTGGTTGCCGATACCGGGCATACGTTTTCGCAGGGTGCATTATCGCAATGCTGGCAAAGCATCGGCATAAACACCACGTTCAGATTATCTCCCTCCGTATTATCGCGGTAAGAGGCAAAATAACGGTCTATACGGAGCCAGTGCATTTCGTGCGAACGCTTTACTTCATTCTTTCCTACAACGGGTACATTGTTTTCGGCCATACAGGCAATCGTACATGCGCCGCATCCGGTACAGGCATTCAGGTCAATGCTCATTCCCCAATGGGCTCCCGGTGATTCATAAACAGGATATAAGGTGCCTTCGGCCCTGAAATCGCCTGTTTTTTTCGCAAAATCTTCTGCCAGTTCCCCGCGGTACTGCGGAATGGCTTCGGGGTTCTTTTTGAAATCATCGAGCGTATATTCTCTCACCACTTCCACACGGCCTTCATACTGGTTGTGTGTTTGCGTATACGCTATATCGTACGTGTCTTTCGTTTTTTTATAATCCGTTACACCGGTAACATAATACTGGCGCGCACCTCCTTTGGCACTTACCAACGGGTACGCATTGTATCCCACGCCATTGGCTGCACGTCCGGCGCCTTCGCTCCTTCCATATCCTACCGCTACTCCAATTACATTCGGGTGTACGCCGGGTACCGCCAGAATGGGCAATTTCACTTCTTTTCCGTTGATGGTAAATGCCACAACGGGCTTATGAAATTCTACTTCATACTGGTCGTCTAACTTAATGCCCAGCTCGGCTGCCATAGCATAGGAAATAACAGCATAGTTATCCCAGGTAGCTCTTGTAATAGGATCGGGCATTTCCTGTAACCAGGGATTGTTTGCGGCAGCGCCTGTACCCATCGAAACTTTCTGATATAATACCAGCTCCACTTTGCCGGCCGGGCTTCCCCCGCTAAGCTTTGAAGCGGCATCAGCCTCGCCTGCAGCATTATAAGGCGTAGCGGCAAAAGATAATGCAGCCGGCTCTACCACGCCATCCTGCAGCGCTTTGTCAAAAGCACCCTGGCTGCCTAATTTCGTAATCCAGTAATTTTTAAAATAATCTTCGTAATCCGTATCGTTACCGCTCCACTTTAACAGCGAAGTTTGAAAATACCTTGTTTTAAACAGAGGCGCTATAGTAGGCTGAAGCAGGCTGAAGAATCCGGCACGCCCTTCGGCATCTCCCCAGCTTTCGAGGTAGTGATGATGCGGGATGATGTATTTGCATAAACCGGAAGTTTCGTCTGCCCTGTCGCTAAAAGAAACAGAGAGTTTTACCTTCTGAAGTCCTTTGATAAAGTCTGCCGCATTATGATAATTATAAGCCGGGTTAGCTTCATAAATGAACAAAGCGCCCACGCTGCCCGCATTCAGGTCTTTTACCAACTGATCCATCTCACTGTCTGTTCCCCCGCGGGTTAATAACGGATTAGCCCAGTTAATGGTAGTGCCGTTAGCCCCTATAATTTCATTAATGGCATTCACCAGCACCTGTATGTTGGGGTCGTTGCTGCCACATACCACCAGTGCCGCACCTTTATTATTATTGAGCAGGCCTGCAGCGAGATCAATTCCCTTTTTCAGCTTTTCATCGGCTATAGCAGGAGCGCTTACATTGCCGCCCAGCTTAGCCAGCAGGCTGAGCACCACAACGCCTGTTTCCGAAGGAAGGTGGAGATACCTGTCATCGGCATTTGCGCCTGTTAAGCTAAGCAGGCCTTCAAACTGGATGTGCCTGCTCATTTCCGGGTTTTTCTGGTTGATCTTCCGGCCTTCGGCATACTGGCTGGAAAACTCATCCGGACTTAACCATGTGCCCAAAAAGTCGGCATCTAACCCTACAATAACCTTTGCTTTATTAAAATGATAGGTAGGGATAGCCCTTTTGCCGTAAGATATTTCATTGGCCAATAGCAACCCGCTATAGGAAACGGCATCATACTGTACCTGGCGGCTTCCCGGGTATTTTGCCAGGAAATCGCTGATAATTTGCCGGGTAGAAGGAGAATTAAGGGTAGAAGTAAGCAAAACAACCTGCGACCCGGATAATTCACCGGTAATTTTTTTGTCTATTGCTTCAAAAGAAGGAAGCTCTTTTAATTCTTTTTCTGCTATCTCTACAGGATAACGCAGCCTTCCTGTATCATATAAATCGAGCACTGAAGCCTGAACCCTTGCCGATGTACCTTCACCTTTTGAATTAATAAAAGAAAGCGGGTTGCCTTCTAATTTAATAGGGCGACCGTCTCTTACTTTAGCTACAACAGGTACCACATCGCCTTCCGCCACAAAAGTAGTAGCATAATATTGCGCTACGCCGGGTGTTAAATTCTCGGGCTGATTAAGATAGGGAATGCTCTTTACAACAGGTGTTTCGCAGCCCGCAGCTAATGCAGCGGCGGCGGTGCTGAACCCGAGGTACTTCAGGAAGTCCCTGCGCGGCGCTTTGGCATCGAGTATGCCTTTGCCATCTTCCTCAAAGGGCAGATCTTCCTGAAACTCATCTTTTAGCAGTTTCTGATAGCCTTCTGTATTTTTTAGTTCGCCTAAATTTTGCCAGTATTTTTTTTGACTCATACCCAACCCCAAAAGGAGCTTTTAGATTCCGGAATTTACCCGTTTCACTTTATTCCTGCTTACCACTCAACCGGAAATTGTTATTAAATAAATATAGTATACCTCGCTTTTCGAAAATTTATTTACCAGCTCAAATCATGAAATACAGGTTATCCCTGCGTGAATAAAGATTATTATTAATAGTGGCATTTCTGACATTCAATTCCACCGATCATCTCTACGGTTACACTATCAATTTTCTTACTTCTGATGTCATCGTGAAACTTCTCATAAATGCTGTAAAACTTATTGTCAGTGAACTGCACTTTAGTGTCGCGGTGACAATTTACACACCAGCCCATGCTTAAATCGGCAAACTGGTGTACTTCATCCATTTCAGTAATATTACCATGGCAGGTCTGGCATTGCTGCTGACCTACCACTACGTGCTGGGAGTGGTTAAAATAAACGTGATCGGGCAGGTTATGGATACGTTCCCATTCTATAGGCTTACCCTCCCCGGTGTATTGTTGCTTATCAGGATCCCAGCCGGCATAAGTATATAATTTCTGGATCTCTGCGGTTCCATTTACCTCTGAACCATCGGGGCGGAATAACTGCGGTCCCTGCGTATATTCATTAACCGCCATATGGCAGTTCATACACACATTCACGGAAGGTATATTAGCTGATTTTCCTTCCTGGGCACCGCCATGACAATATAAACAACTGATCTGGTTGATCCCCGCATGCACCTTATGAGAATAAAAAATGGGCTGCTCGGGCTCATAGTTCTGATGACGCCCCAATCCAATAGCGCCCTGTATGGTATAATACCCGCCAACTAAAAACAAAACAATGATTCCCAGGGCTATATATAATTTATTCCGGTAAAAGGGAACAGGTTCTGAAGCGTGAATGCCTTCTTTATCGTCCGACATTTTCTTCAGGTTGCTGTTTACCTGTAATAAGGTAAGCGCTATAACCGCCAATATAAGGGTAAGCACACCATATAATAAGGTGTTATCGGTTTGGGGTTCGGGCGCTGCCACTGCTCCGCCGGTTGTTTTAGCGCCTCCACCCGGTCCTGCAGCAAAAGTGGTATTTACATAATCAACAATAGCATCAATTTCCGCTTCGGTCATATCGGGGAAACCCGTCATTAATATACCGTTATGCGAATCTTTTAAACCCTGCGTATAGGGATCACTGGTAATAAAAGCAGCAGGATTGTGGATCCATGCATATAACTTCTTCCTGTCACTCCATGGTCCCCGGTCTTCCATTCCTCCCAATGCGGGACCGGTAGAATTTTTAAAAACATTATGACAGGCAGCACATTTTGCGTTAAAAATAGCTTTACCATCCTGTGCATTAGTTATGGTAACCAGGAAAAAAAGAGAGAAAACAAGGGCTGATCCAAATATTAGTTTCTTTACAACAGTTGATCGGTGGTAGCTCATTATATCCCGGAGTTTGTGTTGAGGTGAACATTCCGTACGCCTGCAAAAATAGGTCAAGACGTTGATAAAATATTAACATTTCCGAAAAAAATTTTCCCTCATCTGGCCTATATTACAGCAGTTTTTCACTACGGCTTATAAATTTTTGTCATGTTTTTGTAAGTTCGTCTATGCATCACATTTAGATTATCTCAAATATTGCTATTTCCTTCTTTTTCATGATCTTGCAGGCGATCATGCTAAAGCGGCTTCAACAAAAATGGGGGGTAAGCGGCTCACAGTTTATAATCATCCTGTGCGTATTTGCTATAACCGGTACCAGCACGGCGTGGATTACCAAAGTAATAACTGCCTGGGTGGGATTTACGGATGACACTTTCTGGTTGTGGAAACTCCTGCTCCGGCTGGCCATGCTTATATTTGGCTACCAGGCTATTTTATTGATGGTTGCATTTCTTTTCGGACAGTTCCCTTTTTTTTGGAGGTATGAAAAGAAAATTTTGAAATGGATGGGAATAAAGGTGGAAGGGGTAAGGCAGAAGGCAGAAGGGGGCAATCAGCAATTTCAAATCTCAAATCTCAAATCTCAAATGGTTCGTATCGCCATTTTTGCGTCCGGCGCAGGCAGCAATGCACAGCAGATCATTAACCATTTCCGCAGGCACCCCTCCATTGCTGTAGCTTTAATAGCAAGCAACAAACCCACCGCAGGCGTATTAGATATTGCTGAAAAAGAAAACATTCCCTCCGTAATAATTGAAAAAGAACGTTTTTTCCGTGGAGACAGTTATATCAATGAATTGAAGTCCAAAAATATCCAATGGATCATCCTTGCCGGTTTTTTATGGAAGGTGCCCGTATCGCTTATAAAGGCTTTCCCCGGCAGGATCATTAATATACACCCTGCCCTGTTGCCCAAATATGGCGGAAAAGGCATGTATGGCCATTTTGTACATGAGGCCGTAATTGCCGCTAAAGAAAAAGAAAGCGGCATTACCATACACTATGTAGATGAGCAATTTGATCATGGCAAACCTGTTTTGCAGGCTACCTGCCCGGTAACGGATACGGATACGCCCGAAACCCTGGCAAAAAAAATACAGGTGCTGGAGCATAAGCATTACCCGGAAGTGATAGCACAGCTAATAAATACCAATGTGGGAATGTGAGAATATATCCCCGGGTAAAAGCGCAGTCCCTCCTTAGCCCATTATCAAATAAAAACTAAATCCTACATTTATCATATCAATCCTCCCCATTTATTACCCCGTAATTAAAGCACAATGAAGCCATCAAAAATATCACGGCGGAATTTTTTAGGAAATGCCTCCCTTGGTGCAGGCGCCTTCGGGCTTCCCGGTTATTTTTCAGAGGCCGAAAGTATAAAATCCGGGGACAGTGTTCCGCGGCAAGTAAATATTGGAACGGTTTCAATCATGGATATTGCTGCTTCCGATACACCGGATATGATACAAAAAGTGCTGGGCATCATGGACAATATTGTTCCGTATAAACCAGACATTATCTGCCTGCCGGAAATTTTTGCTTATGCCAATATAGCCAATCATCATTACCAGCTTAAAGATGTGGCCGAAAAGGTTCCCGGCGCCGTTGTTACTTCTTTCCTCAATTTTGCGCGTACGCATAATTGTTATGTGATTTGCCCTACTTACTCCCTTCATGAAGGAAACATATACATTTCGGCAGCACTAATCAACCGGCAGGGGAAAGTAGCGGGTGAATATTATAAAATGCGGCCGGCAGAAAGTGAACTGAAAATGGGCATAACACCGGGGAAAGGTAACCCGCCTGTTTTCGAAACCGATTTTGGCAAAATCGGGATACAGATCTGCTTCGACATCAAATATGATGAGGGCTGGAATGCTTTAAAAGACAAAGGAGCACAAATCATTTTCTGGCCTTCCGCTTATGCAGGCGGGCAGGAAATAAGCAGCAGGGCCTGGCGCCACCAGGTGTATATTGTAACAAGCACACAAAAAGATACCAGTAAAATTTGCGACATCACCGGTGAAACGATTGCTCAAACCGGCCGATGGCAGCGAAACTGGATCTGCGCGCCTGTAAATCTTGAAAAAGCTTTTATTCCTACGTGGCCTGCAGTAAGCCGGTTCCCGGATATTCAAAAAAAGTATGGACCAAAGCTCCGGCTTACTACTTTTAGCGAGGAGGAATGGACCATTATGGAAAGTATTGATGCCGGGTTGAAGATTGCTGATGTGCTGAAGGAATTTAACCTTAAATCAATGCATGAAACTTTGAAGGAACTTTCTGCAGCGCATGAAAATGCAGGAAAGAAAACATAGTGCGGAAAATTAGTAGCAGGTTTGTTCGGACAGATCAATACTTTCTGCAAGCCTGATATAATATGTTTCCCGTTTATCATAGCTGGCTAAAATTTGTTCCTGAATGTATATGGCGCGTATAATGGATGACAATAAAAGAGGCAAATAACCTGCTTAATGTAAAATGATTTACTTTGGCATAATCAATGCAAATAGATTGACTATGACAAATTTAAAAAATACATATTTTTTACTGTTAATAGATATCCGAAGCTCTACAGAACTACCTCCTAATGAATAAAGAATTCAGTGCACTGGCTATTATTTTTGGCGCTAAAGAATTTGTTCGAAAAGAAGAGATCAAAGCTAATCCGGCATACTATCTTTTAGGAACATTGATCAATTTCGGAATAGCACTCATAATGGTGGAGATAGTACAAGAGATATTAAAAATGATTTTCCCTGGTAATTAACATCTTCTTCATTCAGAACAGGTTTTTCGACAAATACGGTTGCATTTTTCATTCGTTTTAATTGTATATTTATATACAGCGCATTTTCATCTTTCACCACCTAACCGCTAACCATCATGCACCAAAAATTATTGTTGCTGGCCTGCTCAGCCATTATCTGTGAACATGCATTTTGCTGGGGTTTTTATGCCCATAAAGAAATCAACCATCATGCGGTATTCCTGCTGCCACCCGCTATGATGGTGTTTTACAAGCCCCATATTGATTTTTTAACGGAACATGCCGTTGACCCCGACAAGAGAAGATATATGGTAACGGCGGAAGGTCCCCGCCATTATATTGATCTGAACCGCTATGGCGTCTACCCGTTTAACGCTCTGCCCCGCGCCTGGTACAGTGCCGTGGAGAAATACGGGGAAGATACCCTCATGGCGCATGGCATTGTTCCCTGGTGGATCCATATCATGCTGCAGCGGCTAACCAAAGCCTTCAGCGAAAAAAATTATCCGGCAATCCTTAAGCTATCTACTGAAATCGGGCACTACATAGCCGATGCCCATGTGCCCCTGCATGCCCATAGCAATTATAACGGCCAGCAAACCGGACAGCAGGGTATTCACGGCTTCTGGGAAAGCAGGATCCCCGAACTGCTGGCAAAAAATGAATTTGATTATTTCATAGGTAAGGCGCAATACCTCGCCAATCCACAACAATTCATGTGGCAAAGGGTGCTGGAAAGCGCCGCCGCGGCAGATACCGTTTTATCGGCTGAAAAAAAACTCACCCAACAATTTTCACCCGATCTGAAATATGCCTTTGAAGAAAGGAATGGCATGGTTATCCGCCAGTACGCTTCCGGCTTTACCATTGCCTATAACGAGCGCCTGCAGGGCATGGTAGAACGCCGGATGCGCCAGTCTATTTTTGCGGTGGCCTCATTCTGGTATACGGCATGGAGCAATGCCGGGCAGCCGGAATTGCAGCCACCGGCCAATATCGGCTTTTCGGAAACAGACAAAAAAGACTTTGAAGCATTAGACCGCATATGGAAAACTGCTGAAGCAATGGGCAGAACTTGCGGGAATTGACGTATATTTGGCGCCCTCAACGAATGCAAAGTCCAATATGAATTGGGTTTTTCAATTTTTCAATTGTACGCAATGATACACAACTTTAATGCCGGGCCCAGTATTTTACCCCGGCAGGTGTTTGAACAGGCCGGCAGGGCTATTCTTGATTTTAACGATACCGGGCTTTCTATCCTTGAAATCGGGCACCGCACCCCACTTTTTCAGGCAGTGCTGGATGAAGCCATCGCATTGGTGAAGGAATTAATGCAGTTAGACAGTGATCACGAGGTTTTATTTTTACATGGCGGCGCCACCACCCAGTTCTTCCAGGTGCCTATGAACCTGCTGAATGATGACGAAACCGCAGCTTACCTCGACTGCGGCGTTTGGGGAAGCAAACCTATAAAAGAGGCCAAACTTTTCGGCAATGTAAATGTTGTGGCTTCTTCAAAAGACAGAGGTTATACCTATATACCCCGCGATTTTGAAATACCTGCTGGTTCAGCTTATTTTCATTACACTACCAATAATACCATAGAAGGAACGCAAATGCATTTTGTGCCGCAAACCACTGTGCCATTGGTAGCCGATATGAGCAGCGATATTTTAAGCCGGGTAATGGACTTCAACCGGTTTGCCCTGATCTATGCCGGGGCTCAAAAAAATATAGGTGCGGCCGGGGTAAATATGGTAGTGGTTAACAAAAATATCCTGGGCCGGGTAAAAAGGCTATTACCCTCTATGATGGATTACCGTAAGCATATCGAAAACGGCTCCATGCTCAATACCCCGCCGGTATTTGCTATATATGTTTGCATGCTCACCCTCCGCTGGTTAAAGGAACAGGGAGGCGTAGCCGCTATTGAAAAAGTGAACAATGAAAAAGCAGCATTGCTCTACGATACATTAGACAGCATTCCTGTTTTTAAACCCACCGTTGATAAAGCCGACCGCAGCAATATGAATGTGGTATTTGTAATGGAAAACCCCGAACTGGAAAAGTCATTCCTCGACCTGTGCAAAAAAGAAGGCATGGTGGGAGTGAAAGGCCATCGCAGCGTTGGCGGGTTCAGGGTCTCTTTATACAATGCCCTACCGCTTAGCAGCTTAAAGGCATTGGTTGAAGTAATGCAATATTTCGCGTTAAAACACGCCTGATCAAAAACATATTCTAACACATTATTCATTATCATGGCAACGATCGTTCCATTTACCGCATTGCGTCCGCAGGCACAGTATGCCAAACAGGTGGCATCGCAACCTTACGACGTGCTGAACAGCAAAGAAGCAAAGGAGGAAGCACAGGGCAATCCCAATTCTTTTCTGCATATTACTAAAGCAGAGATTGACCTGCCGGAAGATACGGACGTGCATGACAAAGAAGTGTATGAAAAAGCAAAGGATAACCTTGATGCTTTTATACAACGTGAAGTACTGTTCCGTGAAAACAAGCCCTGCTATTATATTTACCGGCTGGTAATGAATGATAAAAGCCAGACCGGGCTGGTTTGCGCTTCTTCTGTTGATGATTATGAAAACGACATCATCAGGAAACATGAGTTTACCCGGCCGGAAAAAGAGCAGGACCGCATCAACCATATATCCGTTACCGGCGCCCAAACCGGCAATGTATTTTTAGCGTATAAAAATGTGGCTGAAATAGATGCGCTGATCGAAAAATGGCAGGCGGATAAAAAACCCGTATATGACTTTGTAGCAGATGATGGCATTGGTCATACCATTTGGGTGATCAACGACGACAAGACCATTGCCGCTATTACACAAGCTTTCTCCGAAAAGGTAGAAAGCACCTACATTGCCGACGGACACCACCGTGCAGCAAGCGCGGCCAAAGTGCGGATCACCGCTGCCGGCGATACCGAAGGCGCCAATTATTTTCTGACCACTTTATTTCCCGCCTCACAGTTGCGGATATTAGATTATAACCGGGTGGTAAAAGACCTGAACGGGTTAAATGCAGCAACCTTTCTGCAGCGCATAGCCGAAAGCTTTGCTATTGAAATCAGCGATTCGGCCGTTGCCCCGCAGCAGCTTCATGATTTTGGGATGTATACGGGCGGTAGTTGGTATAAGCTAACCGCAAAGCCCGGTACTTATACCGGTGATCCGGTAGGTGTATTGGATGTAACCATTTTGCAGAACAACCTTTTGGACCCCATACTGGGTATTAAAGACCAGCGTACGGATAAACGCATAGATTTTGTAGGTGGTATAAGAGGGCTGACAGAGCTGGAAAAGAGGGTAAACAGCGGCGAGATGCAGGTAGCTTTCAGCCTGTACCCGGTAAGCATTCAGCAACTGTTTGACATTGCCGACAGCGGCATGGTAATGCCTCCCAAAAGCACCTGGTTTGAACCCAAGCTGAGGGATGGCTTGCTCACACATTTGATTGACTAAGTGAGGTGCAGGGTACTGGTTGCAGGTTGCAAGGAACTGTTGCGGACAGGTTGTTCAGCTTTTGTACTACCGGCCAGTTATATTCTTTAGCTTGTCATGCTGAGGAACGAAGCATCTGTATATACTTTGGCTCCTGGTGCTTACATCTTCCTGCACTCCTCATTGCTGACCGCTGACAGCCCCTTCGGATCTATTCCTGTCATTAGCAGCAAATTAATTCTGCGTCTTCTCAGCTGTACGCAGTCTCCAGACTTCGTACTTACTATGTTCTCCGGAGACTTTTTCTCCGCCATACATAATATCTTATTCACCATACATTATACCCGTGCCCGCTCGGTGAAAGGGTAAGTTTTTTATTTGCATTAGGTTTCCGGGACGAAGTCCCGACAGAACATAAATGATACAAAGTCGGAGACTTGCGTATAGCAAGATTGCCATAAGAGGACAGGCCGGCATATCCCATATCATCTGCCACCACAAAAATAATATTGGGCTTGTTTTGCGCAGATAATATACTGCTGAAAAAAACAAGCATTGCCAGTAGAACGGAAGCACGTTTTAGTAGGATTTATTTACCGTATTATTAAATATATAATGATTTAAAGATACTATAATCAACCCTTGTTTTACTTCAAAACTGCTGCTACACGTTTTCAAATGTTCACAATATTTTTATTATTGCAGGCAGTATCTTTACCGTCATGAAAAAAATTACGCTTTTACTGGTATACAGCCTCTTTGCCATAGCTGCTTTCGCACAGCATAATGCCGATACCCTGCAGCAAACGGGCCGCGATTATATGCGTAAAGGCGATTGGGGAAATGCCATCATGGTATTTAACCGCGCCCTGCAGCAAAAGCCCAACGACATCAGCCTGCTCAACGACATTGCCTACACTTACTTTTTGCAACGCGATTTTGCTAAAGCGCTCGAAACCATAAAGCCTGTGGTAGAAAGAGATGGGGCTGATGTGCAGAGTTTCCAGATTGCCGGCACGGCATACCGTGCTATAGAAGAATTAAAAGAAGGCGCCAGAATATATACCAGAGGCCTGAAAAAATTCCCTAACAGTGGTGTGCTCTACAGCGAATATGGTGAACTGCTGTGGCAGAAAAAAGATTATGCCGCCATCACACAGTGGGAAAAAGGTATTTCAGTTGATCCTAATTACGCCGGCAACTATTATAATGCCAGCCGCTATTATTATTTTACTACCGATAAGGTATGGAGTCTTATTTACGGAGAGATATTCATTAACCTCGAAAGCTACACCATCAGAACAGCAGAGATAAAAAATATCCTGTACGATGGATATAAAAAGCTATTCGCCGGCTCCGACCTGCTAAAAAATTACGACAATAAAAAGAAAAACGCATTTGAGAAAGCCTTTCTTACTTCAATGAATAGTCAATCGCCTTTGGCAGCAACCGGAATCGATCCTGGCAAACTGATGGCTATAAGAACAGGGTTCATCAAACACTGGTTCGAAACAAATGCCACCAGATTCCCTTTCCGTTTGTTTGGTTACCATAAGCAACTGTTAGAATTGAATATGTATGAAGCGTATAACCAGTGGATATTCGGCGCTGCCATTCAAGCGGATGATTATCAAACATGGATAGAGAACAATCCTGATGCTTACAACACGTTCAATAACTTCCAGCGGGGAAGAGTTTTTAAATTACCAAAGGGTGAATACTATCAAAATAGATAAGCTTTCTTTTTTGTTTATTGTTTTTTGCCTAAATTGAACCAAAGCACAAACAACGATTGTTATGATTCAACCCCTGCGACTATTTGATTGTTTAGATTACCAGTTAGAAAAATTTCCCAAGCATGACATGCTTGTGGCAAAGGAAAACGGACAGTGGCGGCCCTACAGCACTGCGGAAGTAAAACAAACTTCGCTGCAGTTAGCAGCCGGACTGCTGACGCTGGGCGTGTCGGGCAATGATATGACTACTGAAAACCGGGATAAGATCGCGATCATTTCCAACAACCGGCCCGAATGGCTGATCACCGATATGGCCGTACAGCAAACGGGCGCTATACTGGTTCCCATCTACCCCACTACCAATCCGCTCGAAATTGAATTCATCTTTAACGATGCCGCTGTAAAATATGTATTTGTGAGCAGTGAAGAACTGCTGCAAAAGCTGCAGGACATCCGTTCCAAAATACCTACGGTAAAAGATATTTTCACCTTCAACCCTGTTAACGGCGCCAGGCACTGGTCGGAAGTGTTGGATAAGTGTACCGATGCGGGATTAGCTGAAATAGAAACCGTAAAAACTAAAATCAAAAAAGACGACCTGGCTACCATTATTTATACTTCCGGCACAACCGGAACCCCAAAGGGTGTAATGCTAAGTCATGACAACATTGTTCAAAACGTTTTTTTATCCAAAGAATGTTTTCCTTTCGATGATCAGCCGCAATACAAAGCGCTGAGCTTTCTGCCCCTGAACCACATTTTTGAAAAAATGGTGAGCTATATCTATCTGTTCAGCGGCATAGGTATTTATTACGCCGAAAGCCTGGAAACCATTGGCGCCAATTTACAGGAAGTAAAGCCCGATGTATTTACCACCGTTCCCCGTTTGCTCGAAAAAGTATATGAACGCATTATGGGCAAAGGAGCGGAATTAAAGGGCATTAAACGGCAGCTTTTTTTCTGGGCCGTTGATGTGGGAAAAAAGTACGACAACCTTATTGATGGCGGCTTTTTATATAACCTCAAACTATCCGTTGCCAATAAATTAATTTTCAGCAAATGGCGGGAAGCGCTGGGCGGAAATATCAAATATATTATTACCGGCGGGGCGGCATGCCAGGAGCGGCTGATCCGCATATTTAACGCGGCTCAAATACCATTGTATGAAGGCTATGGCCCTACAGAGAATTCTCCCGTTATTTCCGTTAACCGGCGCGAACCGGGAGGGATGAAGTTTGGAACCGTTGGCCCGCCCGTTAAAGGGATGGAAGTAAAGCTGATGGATGACGGGGAGATATGCGTAAAAGGCCCGTCTGTGATGGTGGGCTATTACAAACGCCCCGATCTTACCGCGGAGGCTATTATTGAGGGCTGGCTGCATACCGGCGATATCGGCGTATTTGAGGATAACAAATTTTTGCGCATCACCGACCGCAAGAAAGAATTGTTCAAAACCAGCGGTGGTAAATACGTGGCGCCTTCCGCTATTGAAAACAAACTGAAAGAATCGCGTTTTATTGAACAGGTGATAGTGGTAGGCGCCGGGCAAAAATTTGTAGGCGCGCTCATCGTTCCGTCATTTGTCAATTTAAAAGACTGGTGTGAAAAGAACGGCGTTTCTTTTCAATCCAACGAAAGTATCATTAAAGACCCGGCGGTAATAGCGCATTACAAAGAAATTGTGGAACAGCTCAATCAAAACTTCAACCACGTGGAGCAGGTAAAGCGGTTTGAGCTGCTGCCGCGCGAATGGAGCGTGGAATCGGGGGAAGTTACCCCCAAGCTCAGCCTGAAACGAAAAGTAATCATGGAAAAATATAAAGACGCTATAGAAAGGATATACGGTAACGGAGGGGTAATATAGAAGGGTTGTAACTTATTCCTTTAGAATAAAAAAATGAATAATACAAATAAAACAACTGCTATTGAAGTAGTGGAAGAAATAATGAACAGGGACAACTTCAGCAGGTGGCTGGGCATAAAGGTGCTTCAAGCGGGAGAGGGATATAGCAAAATACAAATGGAAATACGCGATGAAATGCTGAATGGATTAGGAATCGTGCATGGCGGCATTCCCTTTTCGTTGGCAGACAGCGCCTTCGCTTTCGCATGCAACAGCCGTAACAATCTTTCTGTAGCATGGGATACTTCCATCACTTTTACCAAACCTTCCAAACTGTGGGATGTATTAACCGCTGAAGCCAAAGAGCTGCATAACGGCAAAAGCACGGGACTATACATCGTTACCATCACCAACCAGCGTAATGAGCAGGTAGCCCTGTTTAAAGGCACCTGCTTCAGAACGACTAAGCCATTGATCTGACCAAAGCATTACGATAATTGCATCAGGCTGTCTTCGCGGCGTATGTTTTCAAGCTCATGCATAAAAGCTTTTCCCCAGTTATCAATATCATAATGCGTTACCTGCTCAAACAGCCTTTCCATCCGCAGCTTTCTTTCATTCTGATCCAGTGCCAGCGCCTGTTCCAGTCCCTGCACCAGGTCTTTAATATCATAAGGGTTGGTACGGATGGCATAAGAGAGCTCAACAGAAGCGCCTGCAAATTCGGATATTACCAATACGCCATCGGCAGCGGTTTTTAGTCCCTGCACCCCGATATATTCTTTGGCTACCAGGTTCAACCCATCCCGCAATGGCGTTATCCATGCCACATCGGCAATGGCATAATAAGTAATTACTTCTTCAAAGGGAACCGATCTGAAAAAGAAATGAATAGGCACCCAGTCTAACCGCGCGTACTTGCCATTGATCTTACCAATAGCCTGCTCCAGCTCGGCTAATATTTTATCATACACTTTCATGCCGGAAGCGGGCGGCGTGCAAATATTAATCAATTCCACTTTACCATGGAGATGCGGATTGCGTTCCAGGAAGGACTGAAAAGCGTTTATTTTTTCGAGCGGACCCTTTACATAATCTAACCGCTCTACCGATAAAATAATTTGCTTGCCCTCTCTTTGCTTTTGCATTTTCTTTATTCTTTCCTGCGTGGCCGGCTGCTCAAAAATGTGACGGATATTTTTCATATTAATACCAACAGGGTGTGCACCCAAACGAATGATCCTGCCGCCGGCATCTATCTCTCTTGTCATTTTATCTACGCCCAATGCGCAGCTATAGGTCAAAAACCTGTCGGCACAGGATTGTTCAGAACGCACTTTAACGGGGATATGGCTCTTTACTACATCTACAAAATTTTCTACATACCGGGGGATATGAAAACCGATATAATCACATTGCAGCATGCTGCCAATAATTTCTCTCCGCCAGGGAATAATATTAAAAATATCGGCCGGCGGAAAAGCGGTGTGATGGAAAAACCCAATTTTTACATCCGGGCGTAATTGCCTTAATATTCCCGGAACCATCCACAGGTTATATTCATGTATCCATACGGTAGCATTTTTATCGGCTTCCGCGGCGGCCCTTTCGGCGAATAAACGATTTACATTTACATACTGTTCCCATTGCTCATGATTGAACCTTACCTTATCGGCAAATGAAAATATAACCGGCCAAAATGCTTCTTTGGAAAATAATTTATAAAAAACATCAATTTCCTTTTTGGTAAGCGGAATACTGGAAGCAATAAGATTAGGGTATTTATTTTCATCAATATACCGGTCGGCACGCGCTATATTTTTGTTCCGCACTTCTTCCCATGCAATCCATGCGCCTGTACGTCCGTTGCTGAAAAAACCCAGCAGGGAAGGGATAATGCCATTGGGGCTTTTCGGCGACACTTTCTTTTCCGTTCCGTTTATTTCTTTCATTTCATAAGGCAGGCGGTGATACAGCACCAGCAACTGCGTATCACCCTGCGCATCTCCGGGAACGTTGTTTGTCCCGTTGTTTACATACCCGCTGAACTCAGGAAAATGTTTCATAGACTCCAGTATGCCACCCGCACCCTGCGATTTTGCCTGTAATACGTTGGGCATGCCATTGGTATAATCCATCAATGCTGGTTCCGCAGCGCCTACAACCACACCTTTATACTGCGTATCATACAGGGAGCGGTCGTTAAGCGTATCGCCTGCTACCAATATGTCTTTCGCAGAAAACTGCATGAGCTTAACCAGCCGTTTCAGCGTAGATCCCTTATTGATGTTTTTGGGAAGAATATCAAGGAACCTTCCGGCAGACAGCAATACATCGAGCCCCATTTCATCAGCAACTCTTTTTACGGTATCAATATCGGTACGCTCATCATAAAAAAAAGAGCAGCGGCGTTGCTGCGATACCGGTTGTAAGCGAAGTCCTTTTATTTTTCGCATTTGTTTTTGGATAACCAGTGTACCCGGCCACTGGTTTTCAATTTCCGATTGTATCGGCTGAACGGGTTCCAGGGTTTGCCCGTTCAAAATGGTAGCGCCAACATCGCAAATAATATAATCCGGATCGGGAATAACAGGATTGTCGAGCAAAGGCATCACACTTTCAATAC
Source organism: Agriterribacter sp. (assembly GCF_035445465.1). Taxonomy (NCBI): domain Bacteria; kingdom Pseudomonadati; phylum Bacteroidota; class Chitinophagia; order Chitinophagales; family Chitinophagaceae; genus Agriterribacter; species Agriterribacter sp. The sequence continues at coordinate 70,377 of NZ_DAOMQT010000007.1, read as the reverse complement.
CACGTCCTGTAACAAACATCAACCGTATATTTTCCTGTTCCCGTATTAAACGGTAGAGCTTCAAACGGTCTGCCTGCCTGCCTCCCAGGAATGTTCCGTCAAGATCAGTTGCTAATAACATAAAATAAATTTATTGTTCTTCATGCTGCTGAAAAACGGTTTAAAAGTATATAAAGAACAATCACCTGCTTTACAACAAGTGAGCTGATCTGTTTACAATTGTTTTAATTATTTCCGCCCGAATAGTAGACGAAGACTATGTTTAATTTCCCAAACGCCAACACGCTGAAGTGTGGTACACAAATGTGGTTTGGAACGGATTTGCAGCGCAAAGGTAAAAAATTATCCCGGGCAGCCACAGATAAAGCTGCATTTTAATAATGTGTGCGCACACATAACATATGATCAACAGGTATTCAACGCTGACTACTAATCTCTTTGCCGTGGTTAATCACTACAATGAAAACAATGAATAGGATCGCAAAATAGAATACTGCTGTTAATTGGTACATTTATATTGCTTACAAGCTTGTAGCAACAACAAAAATCAAAAGATAATGACAGCGCAAAACAACACGCCTCTTTTTTCAAAAGGTGAAAAATTATCCGCTGAATGGTTTACCGGCAATGCTTTTTTGCAGCCCTTGCTGCCAAAAGACAGGAACAATGAATTTGCCCTCGTGAGTGTAACGTTTGAGCCCGGTGCAAGAACGAACTGGCACACACATCCCAAAGGACAGGTTTTAATCATTACAGAAGGAGAGGGATTTTACCAGGAAAGGGGTAAGCCTGCACAAAGCATTAAGAAAGGTGATATAGTAAACATACCCGAAAATGTGGAGCATTGGCACGGGGCTGCTGTAAACAGCAAGATGGCACACATTGCTATTACCAATTACAAGGGCGAAGAGAATGTAATGTGGCTGAAACCTGTAACGGATGAAGAATTTAACGAAGTAAATAAATAGTAATCACTTAAAAATAAGAGCAGGCGTACGTTTCTAAGTTCCTTATCTTCAGGCGATGATTGTTATATCAACTAACTCAATTCAAATTCCGGTATTCATTTGGCGTATAACCTACCCGTTGCTTAAACAGCCTGCTGAAATGCTGTGGGTACTTAAATCCTAATTCAAAAGCAATTTCATTGATATTTTTATTGGTATCAAAAATCTTGTTCTTGGCTATATCAATAATTTTGTTCTGGATGTATTCCTGCGCTGTTTTTCCTGTCTCCTTTTTTATCAGGTCACCAAAATAATTTGCTGATAAATGAAGCTCATCCGCAAAGTAGGCTACTGATGGCAACCCAATATTATAAGGCTTTTCAGATCCGAAATAGCTGTTCAGCAATGCTTCAAACTTTTCCAGTATTCCTTTATTAATATTCTCCCGGGTGATAAACTGGCGGTCATAAAACCGCTCACAGTAATTCAGGAACAATTCAATATTGGATGCAATCAATTTTTTGCTATGCTTGTCCACCGGTTGACTTAGTTCATTTTCAATCTTGGAAAAACAATCAAATACAGTTTTTCTTTCCTTCTCAGACAGATGTAATGCTTCGTTGGTGTTGTAACTGAAAAAGCTATACTCATTCAGGCTTTTGGCGAGAGATGTGCCTTTTACCAGGTCCGGGTGAAAAACCAAACCATGTCCCATTGGCTGATAATAATCTACTTTGTTTTCCACGTCAATCACCTGTCCGGGAGAAATAAATACCAATGTACCTTCCTCATAGTCGTAATAATTACACCCATATTTTAAATCTCCGCAGTGCACTTCCTTAAGAAAAATACAGTAAAGCCCGAAAGTCATCCGGGAACCTGTTCTTTTCTTCGCTTTTGAGAAATCAACGATACTGACCAATGGGTGTAGTGTTTCATGATCATTGAAAGCATTGTACTGGTTTACCGTATCAAAATTATATGCCTGTTCCATAGCTATTATTTTTTGCTTATACAAAATTAAACGTTCTGCTATAACAATACCGGCAGGTACATCCCAATAAGTAATATTGGTAGTAAAATCCGTAATCGGTATACTCATTGGCTCAATATCAAAGCGGAACTTTGCAATATGATGAAAAAACGTAAACCTGGAAACAGCGGATTGGAAGTATCGGCCCTTGGACTGGGTTGTATGGGGCTGAGCTTTGGCTATGGACCCGCTGCCGACAGACAGGATGCTATTAATTTAATCAGATCAGCGTTTGATGCAGGCATAACTTTTTTTGATACCGCAGAATGTTACGGTCCGTTCACCAACGAAGAAATTGTCGGTGAAGCCTTGCAACCATTCCGCAAAGATGTAGTGATTGCTACAAAATTTGGCTTTCAGGATGGCGATTCCGCTAAAGGATTGGACAGCAGCCCGGCAAGAATAAAAGCGGCTGTTGAAGCATCTTTGAAAAGATTGAAAACAGATAGTATTGATTTGTTGTATCAGCACAGAGTTGACCCTAATGTACCGATTGAAGAAGTTGCCGGAGCAGTAAAAGATCTAATTACAGAAGGGAAAGTAAAACATTTCGGGTTGTCGGAAGCCAGTGTGGAAACCATACGCAAGGCACACGCTGTACAGCCTGTTGCCGCATTGCAAAGCGAGTATTCTATGTTCTTCCGTGAGCCGGAAAAGGAGATCATTCCGACTTTAGAAGAATTAGGGATCGGGTTTGTGCCATTTAGTCCTTTAGGAAAAGGTTTTTTAACAGGGGCTATCAATGAAGAAACAAAATTTGAAACCAATGATTTCAGAAACATCGTACCACGATTTTCTGAAGAAAACAGGAAGGCGAATCAGGCATTGGTGGATTTAGTAAAAATAATTGCAGCCGACAAAGATGCAAGACCTGCGCAGATTGCTTTAGCCTGGTTATTGGCTCAAAAGCCCTGGATCGTACCCATTCCGGGAACAACAAAATTGCATCGCCTCAGGGAAAATACAGGATCGGTAAATATCATTTTGTCTATGGAGGAACTAAGTAGCATAAACGCAGCATTACAATCCATCAAAATATCAGGAGAACGTTATCCTGCACATCTAAAAGCAAGGGTTGGAAAATAAAATTTCAAAACAATCATTGACATTATGGAAAATAAAAATCATAAAAAGGTGGCAACACAGGTAATTGGTATTTATATACTGATAGTTGTTGCCGTTACCATTGCATCGTGTGTCTCAACAAAGCAAAATCAAAACAGCAGTTTGATAATTAAAGAACAGGGAGCATTCTCGGCTGGTGGTACGGTCGTTAAAAGCGAAGGCACCTTTGATGCCTTAAAACCGTGGAATGTGCCGCAGGGCGGGCAAACACGACACGGGGACCACGCTGATGTTTTTTACCAGCTTCCGGCAAATTCAAAACAGCATTCAATGGTGTTCCTGCATGGCTATGGGCAATCCAGGCGCAGTTGGCAAACCACTGCCGATGGCAGAGAAGGTTTCGCGGATATTTTTTTGCGAAAAGGCTATGGCGTTTATCTCGTTGACCAACCCGGTCGTGGTGATGCAGGGCAAACCACCAAACCGGGACAAATTACCGCAACACCCGATGATCAAACCTGGTTTACACAATTCCGGATCGGCTTATATCCCAGCTTCAACGAAGGAGTACAATTTCCAAAAGATTCAACATCGCTTGATCGGTTTTACCGGATGATGACACCCAACACAGGTAATGTGGACGAAACCACAATTGTTAACGCAATGTCGGCCGTATTTGATAAAACAGGCGATGGTATTCTTTTTACCCATTCAGCAGGAGGTTCGCCTGGTTGGAAAACTGCGATTAAGAACGACCACGTAAAAGCCATTGTAGCCATTGAGCCGGGCGGATTTACTTTTCCTGAAGGGGAAGTACCCGAAGGTAATCGTGGCGGCAGAGGGGTGCCGCTTAATGCGTTTTTAAAATTAACTGAAATTCCTATCGTGGTTTATTATGGAGACTACATACCCAAAGAAGAAACCAGTGCAGCTTCGCTCAGTTTTTGGCGTAATGTACTGACTACCGCACAACAATGGGCAAAAGTAGTAAATGCTCACGGTGGTGATGTTACCATTGTTCATTTACCTGAATTGGGTATTAAAGGAAATACACACTTCATAATGTCAGATTTGAACAGCAAGGAAATTGCAGACTTACTTGCAAAATGGTTGAAGGAAAAAGGATTGGATAAGTAATATTGGTAGTAGTTCCCGTAATCTGTCTACCATAAAATCCTTTCTCCCGCCGGACTTTGCATACATAACAGAAACGAATATGAAAACATTACCTATCGGACTATTCTTACTTATTATGGGAGCACGATCAGCTTTCGCACAAAATTCTTCCGCAGACCAGGAGATCATTCATCTTTCCAGAGAAAAATGGCAGTGGATGTCAGACAAAAAAACAGATCTCCTGGATAGTTTCTTTCACGAAAAATCAATGTTCGTCCACATGGGAGGATCCTGGGGAAAAGAACAGGAAATGAATGTTATTAAAAGTGGAGGTATCTGGTACAAGAAAGCAGACATTCATGAAGTGTTTGTGAATGTAATTGATAATACTGCCATTCTTTTAAATAGAATTGATTTGCTGGCTGTTGTTGGAGGAAATGAAGTAACGAACCCGTTTATGGTGACGGAAGTTTATATAAAACAAAACGGAACCTGGAAATTAGGCTCGTTATCGTTTACAAGGTTACTTACACCTCCCTCTAATAATGATCATTAAAAATGCATCAGGAATAAAAAAGTATTGGTGGGTTTAATCATCAGTATCAGATAATAAAATGGAATAATAATGAGTAAACGCTTAAGGTCAATACTATTTGTAATGACGGTAATGCTAACAACCATGGTGAGTGCCCAGGGCGATGCAGATGAAAGTTTAAGCACAAAGCAACAAGCGATTGTTTGCATTGCGGCAGTTACGGCGAAAGGCGATCTGTTAAAACTAAAAGCGGAACTAAACGCAGGGCTTGATGCGGGACTGACTGTTAACCAGATCAGGGAGGCTATTGTTCATCTCTATGCCTATGCCGGGTTCCCCCGGAGCCTTCGGGGGTTACAGACTTTTATAACCGTACTGGATGAACGTAAAGTTAAAGGCATTAATGATGAGACAGGTGCAGAAGCGTCGGTCATTAATGATGAACGTAGCAAGTACGACCGGGGAAAGGCAATATTGGAAGAGTTAACTGGTGTACCCGAAACAGGAGCCAAAACCGGATACGCAGCATTTGCACCAGAAATTGAGGTATTCCTCAAAGAACATCTTTTTGCAGACATTTTTGAACGGGATGTGTTAACCTATGTTGAAAGAGAATTGGTAACCGTATCCGTACTCAGTAGTATTGGTGGCGTGGAACCCATGCTTCGTTCACATCTGAATATATGCCTGAATGTTGGTTTAACCCCAAATCAGCTACAGCAATTCGTGAGGGTTATTAAATCAACTATTGGAAAAAAGGAAGCAAAAGCAGCTCAAAAAATTTTGGATGAAGTGTTGAAAAATAAAAAATGAAAAAATGAAACGGATAACATCAATAATCGCAATAGCAACATCAATGGCAGCTACAGATACTGTAAATGCACAATCTACTCAAAAGGTGCGTCAACAAAACCCCTTTACACTGGTATATGAAGGAGCCATTACCAAAAATGAAAAAGGAAAAGTAAACATTCATCCGGTTACTTATAAAATCAAAGATATTACAATTGCTGCCAATGTTTACACACCACCTGACTACGATGCTTCACAGAAATACCCGACGGTAGTTGTTGCACACCCCAACGGAGGCGTAAAGGAACAAGTTTCGGGTTTATATGCACAACGGTTAGCGGAACAGGGCTATATTACTATTACTGCAGATGCTGCCTACCAGGGAGCCAGTGGCGGAGCGCCTCGAAATGTGGATAAGCCTGCAAATCGGATTGAGGACATACATGCAATGGCAGATTTTATTTCACAATATAAAGGCGTTGATACCGCAAAACTTGGCTTGCTCGGTATTTGTGGCGGCGGCGGTTACTCCTTAAAGGCGGCCCAATCAGATAAACGATTTAAAGCGGTTGCCACATTAAGCATGTTCAACTCGGGTGTAGTAAGACGTAATGGCTTTATAAACTCGCAATATTCAACAATCCAGGAAAGGTTAAAACAAGCCTCAGACGCACGTGCATTAGAAGCAGCAGGAGGCGAAGTACGTTATGCAGGTGTGGCCAACCCAACAGATGAGGAAATTGCCGGGATTACCACCGATCTATATCGCGAAGGCTATGTGTACTATTACAGAACCCATGCACACCCCAATTCAACCTTTAAATATACTATGAGTAGCTTGCTGAACTTAATGACTTTTGATGCCGGCACCAATATGGATTTAATCAACCAGCCCTTATTAATGATTGCAGGAAGCAAAGCCGACACCTATTATATGACAGACGATGCATTCAATAAAGCAACCAATGCAAAAAACAAGGAATTATTCCTGATTGACGGAGCTACTCATATACAAACCTATTGGAAACCAGAATATGTGTCGCAAGCGGCAAATAAACTGGTGAAATTTTATCAAACGAACCTTTAAAATTTAAAAAAATGAACTATAAAAATATAGCAATGCTGTTGCTTATTGGAGTGGCTTTATTTTCTTGTAATCAGCAAAATGAATCGGCGCAAATAACTCAACCGGGGTCGCAAAAACCAACCGTTTTTGCAAAAGGAGAAATAATTACCAACGATAATTTTACCGGTACTGCATGGCTGAACAATTTGGTTCAGGCCGACAGCATCAATCAGAATGCTGTAGGAATTGTGACCTTTGAACCAGGCGCAAGAACAAAATGGCATTCCCATCCGGCCGGACAGATTATATTGGCGCTGGATGGCGTAGGATACTATCAGGAAAAAGGAAGCCTCAAAATTATCGTGAATAAAGGTGATGTTGTGAAATGTCCGGCCGATATGCCTCATTGGCATGGCGCAAGCGCCGGCACAGCCTTCGTGCAGATTGCCGTTACCAGCAGACAAAATGGCCCTACGGTATGGCTGACACCTGTGACAGATGAAGAATATACATATTAAGACAAAAGCACTTCATTCAAAAATCACCAGCCTAACAGCAGATTTTTCAACAATTAAAATTGTTGATGAGCGCTATACAGGAACATCTGCACAACAGACAAATAAATAATGCAACGATATCATGAAAAGCGCTCACCACAGGAACTGCCGCAAAAACGGAAACCCGTAAAGCAAACGGAATGCTGATGCTAATTGGTACATTTATATTGCTTGCGGCTTGTAGCAACAATAAAAATCATACATCAGGAATTTAAAAATACTATAATGGAAAAGTTTGAAGTGAAAGCATACGGCACCTACGCTGCCACGAAGCTGTTAGAACCGTTGAATATAGAGCGCAGGAAAGCCACCCCGCAAGATGTGGAAATTGATATCCTGTACTGCGGGGTCTGCCATTCCGACCTGCATACGGCCCGGAACGATTGGGGCGGCACCAGGTATCCCGCAGTCCCCGGTCATGAAATTGTGGGGAGGGTAACTAAAGTGGGCAGCGGAGTAACCAAATTTAAGGTGGGAGATCTCGCGGCTATAGGCTGTATGGTAGATTCATGCCGCGAATGTTTGAGCTGTAAACACGACCTGGAACAATATTGCATCCCGGGCAATACCGGAACCTACAACGGCAGGGATAAACATCTGGGAGGTCATACTTTTGGAGGCTATTCGGAAAAAATAGTGGTAACGGAACACTTTGTTTTAAAAGTACCTGCAAACCTTGATCCTGCCGCTACCGCACCTTTGCTTTGCGCAGGCGTTACTACCTGGTCGCCCCTAAGGCACTGGAAAGTAAAAAAAGGAAGCCATGTGGCCGTTATAGGCTTAGGCGGACTGGGGCATATGGCCATAAAGCTGGCTAAAGCGCTGGGAGCAGATGTTACGCTTTTTTCACGCTCTCCCGAAAAAGAAAAAGACGGGCTTGCATTAGGCGCCGGCCAGGTTATTATCTCTACCGACCAAAAGCAAATGTTGGAAGCCAAAGGGAAATTTGACCTCATCATTGATACCGTTCCCTATATCCATGATGTTAATCTTTATATTCCTGCATTAACCGTCAACGGCACGATAGTGCTGGTAGGTTATCTGGGGCCGCTTGATCCCATGCTAAACAGCGTTCCGATGATCCTGGGCAGAAAATCGGTGGCAGGTTCCGTAATTGGCGGCATTGCCGAAACACAGGAATTGCTTGATTTTTGTGGAGAGCATCATATCGTTTCAGAAATAGAAGTGATCAAAATGCAGGATATTAACCAAGCTTACGAACGGATGCTAAAAAGCGATGTGCGTTACCGCTTTGTGATTGATATGGCATCATTAAAAAATGAAAGCAGGTAGAAAAGAGAAGGCCTTGAGGATGCTATTTTAATTCGTATGTAAAAGAGCCTCCTCTTCACCGGCTGAGCATTTTTCTGAATGCTAAAATGCTATACCTTTCTGTGGAATGGTATTGATGGTAAGGTAAACCACATCTTTTATTTTTACGCCATCTCTGCCATATGCCTCAAACCTGATCCGCATAGTATGAACAGGTTTTATATCCGGTATCTCCAGAAAAACAGACTGTCTGTCTTCACTTAAAAAAACATTTTTAACAATCACGGTATCTTCTCCTTTCTCGCCTTTATGCTTTATGGAATAATGCGATGAGCCATAATTGCTGGTCCATTTATAATTCCATTGACTCACCTTATAATTTTCCGCCTGCTCACACTTTTCCTTATCCAGCTCAAAATTAAATTGCAGTCTTACCCCGTTTTTCACAACCTCAGCATCTTTAATGAGGTGTCCTTCACCACCCTTATACCTTATCCTGTTCAGCGTACCATATTTTGAAGCAACACCATCATCCCACCCGGTAAGCCCGGTTACATATATTTGTTTATCTGCCGGGTTAACTGTGGCGCGCTGAATACCTGCATCAAATTGAAATGGAAATGCGATCATGGATCCCTGTGTTACACCATTGGCTTCGTGCGGATGAAAATGATATACCCAGCCTTTGCCATAGCTGGTATGAATGAACTGATTACCCAGTGGCCCCCAGCTTTTATCGCTCCATACGCCTCCGCCCGGGGAGTTGTCAAATTCCTGTGGTATCCACAGCGCAGGAGGTTCAAAGCTTCGGGGTACGGGAATGATATCTGCATTCACTACCCCGTCAACTACCTGGTCTTCTCCGAATTGAATACCGTCGGGGCTCCACTCTTTACTGGCCAAATTGGGAACATACCCGTAGAATTTTCCTTTTTTGATGTGATTGATCTTATTGGCAGGCGTCCACTGGCCCTGGTTATCGCTCACAAAAATGTCATTACCCGGAGTTAGGGTTATGCCGTTGTTTACGCGGAAGCCTGTGGCCAGGTTTTCCCATTTTTTCCCGTCGGGTGATATTTTGAGTACGTTGCCCGGCATTTTATTATTGGTATACGCTCCGGGTTTGGCATAATACAAATTACCTTCGCTGTCTGTTTCCAGTCCAAAATTAAACGCGTGGAAAAAAGAGGATACATCCGTATCCGGGAAGAAATTTTCATAAAAATCAGTTTCATTATCCCCGTTAAGATCGTGCAGTATAATAATCCCGTTCCGGCAGGTTACATAAATTTTACTCTTAATTACTTTTAAGCCCATAGGCTCATACAAGCCTGCGGCAATTCGTTGCCAGCTAATATTTTTTAAGCTGTTATCAATACCTGTTGCCATCCATACATCGCCACCGTAGGTTGTCAGAAGCAATCTGCCATCATCCATAAAGGCAAGCGCGGTAGGGCGTATCCAGCTATTAGCTTCATTGTTAAACGGCAGGCCAATATTATCCACTGCATAGGGATAGTCACCCCTTATTTCAACGAGCTTACCCGCATCCGTTTTATCCTGATCTTTATAATATACAGGATCGGCATGCGGTTTCCCTGCATTCAGTTCACCCTTTGCAGGTACGTTATAATCCCACAGGCGGCTTCCACCTTTTATTATTGCGGATATGTTGGGGAAAGCGGTTGCGGATACCTGCTTTTTAAACCGGGAAATAAAATTTTCCAGTTGCTGTTCTCCTTCGCCGGAAGTACGTAATACATGCACCGAAATGTCTGTTGTTGATGCAGGTATCGTTAAAATCATCCTGTTTTGGTCATCAACATATCCTGTAACCCCGGCACCGCTTGAAAACACACCGGCAGCCAGAAACCTGTTGGTAACATTACCAGCCGAAGTGGAACTTACCAATATATAGGCCTGATCAGAGGAAACGGAGTTAACCCATTTACCATCTGCTGAAATGATTCCATTTTTAAAAGCCCCCTTTTCATCCCGGAGCTGACCAATATAAATTTGCTGTTCCTGCCCCGGCCCAATTTGTAAAGTTTGTGTGAGCAGGATGCTGTTGTTGTGCTTAGCGGCTGCAGGCAGCTCATATATTTTTCTACCGCTTACGGAATAAGACAGTATAACCTGCTTCCCGTTTTTATAATGACCATGGAAGCGCATGATCTCCGATGGAAGCGGCGACCGGACACCAGTGGTTTTATTCAGCGCTTCTAAACGGCCGCCGAATGTCCATTGCCACGTATCAAGTCCATTGAGTACATTACCTTCCACAAAAGGCTCCCCCTCTCCCCTGTATCTTTTATATTTTGTATCACCGGTATTCAGCTCTCCTTCCCAGGCGGCAGTTAAGCCCATGCGTAAAAGGTTATAGCTGATAGCCACATGCTCATCTAACAGCACAGTAAGCGCAGCCGTTGTATGATCTTTAAGCTGGGAATAGATGGCCGTACCATAATCACTCTTTGTGCTACCAAACCAGTCCTGCCCGTATTGTAATGACCCTTTCAGCGCATCGGCTTTTATCGTTTTGAGGTAATTTTCGCGGGAGCGTTTTGACCTGGGAAGCGTAGCCAGGTATTCATCGGTAATGTTGAAATATTGATGTGCATTGGAATCCTTTATGAATTGCTCGCGTATGTACTGTATTACATAATATCTTTCCTGCGGGCTCATCCACGACTGGGCGGGCATCATACCTGCGCCATAGGTAATGGTTTTCCACATGTCAAACGGGCCGTTACCAAAACGCAGCGTATCCCTGCTGAAAGAACGGGCCTGCGGAAGTGAAGAGGTACCTCTTTCTCCATGACAGGCTACACATGCGCTCTTGTATATTGCTTCTCCTTTTTGAAACGTGCTGCTGTTCAGTTCCCGGATCACTGTTGCATGATCTATGTCTGAAGAGTGATCTGTATTACATTGAAGAAGGAAAAAAGAGGTGGCCATACAAGTGATCAGCACATACGGGTTCTTAAAAAAGGACAGGATTTTCATATTATGATGCCGCTTCATTTTGGGTTTATTTGATCCGGGTTGTTAAGTGAGCCTTGGTGTACTGAATTTCAGCGTACCGCACGATATCATCTTCCACAAAGCAGGTTAACCTGAAACAATAAGGAACCTCCTGCGTTTATCATAAGGAGAGAGTCCTCCGGTATGCGGATACCCTCAAATATATTGCAATAAATAAAAATTCAAATTTCAAATCCAAAGCAAAAAGTTTTTAAATCCGAAGCGAAATGCAACAGTAAACTACAAACGATAAACTGTAAACTAAGAAAATCCAAAGAGGAAGAGCTCAGCCTGTCTTTAGCAGTTAACAGAATCTGACTGCTGAAATCTGATTGCTGAAGGCTAATTGCTGCAAGCATAACAATAAAAGTGTTACCTTTTAGGTTCAGTAATCTGATTTTTATAGATCATTTAAACGATTTGTTCCATGTATACCTCACGAAGAAACTTCCTGAAAAAAACTGCGCTGGCATTAGCCGGTACCACGGTATTATCCAATGAAATATTCGCCGCAAAAAAAACCAAAGAGCTTTTGGGCGTACAATTATACAGCATACGCGACGATATGAAAAAAGATCCACTGGGCAGTTTAAAGCAACTGGCCGAAATGGGTTATAAAAATGTGGAGCATGCCAATTACGGCAACCGTAAATTTTACGGTTATGCGGCTTCGGAATTTAAAAAGCTGCTCGGAGACCTTGGCCTGAAAATGCCCAGCGGACATACTGTGATGAGCAAAAAGCACTGGGATGAAGACCGGAAAGATTTTACGGATGAATGGAAGATGACGGTTGAAGACGCCGCCATTGTAGGGCAGCAATTTGTTATCAGCCCCTGGTTAGACGATTACTACCGTAAATCCTACGATGGTTTGAAGCAGTATATGGAAGTGTTTAATAAATGCGGTGAGCTATGTAAAAAATCGGGAATGAAGTTCGGGTATCATAATCACGATTTTGAATTCAGTGAAAAGTTGAACGGTGTAAAAGTATTTGATATCATCCTTCAAAATACCGACCCTTCTCTTGTAGCCCAGCAGCTCGACATCGGCAATTTGTACAACGGCGGTGCAAAAGCCTTAGACGTAATGCAGCAATACCCGGACAGGTTTGAATCCATGCATGTAAAAGATGAAATAAAATCAGGCAACGAAAAGGAACCGTACGAAAGCACGGTATTAGGAAAAGGCATTGTTCCGGTAAAGGAAGTCATTGACCTGGGAAGAAAATCAGGCGGCACCATTCATTTCATCATTGAGCAGGAATCTTACCAGGGTAAAACGCCTATGGAATGCATGAAGGAAGACCTGGCGATCATGAAGAAGTGGGGATATAAATAGGCATATAAAAGCCCGGGGCTGTGTACTATATACCCCTATTCCGGCTACATATCCGGCTGTGCGCTGCTACTCCGCCACAGCCCTCACCCACACATGCTTCAGCGGGGTATCCGCTCCCATCCGGCAGCCCGTGGGCAGAAGACCAGGGATAAGCTAATTGCTATAAAAATATTGAGTGCCGTAGAAACAACCCTCGCAGGCCTGGCAGAAGGACCAACATGAGAAAATAGCTCTGCCTGAAAGATATAAAAAAATAATGCTGCAGGTACTATGGGAAAGCGAATTGATGACCGGCTATTTTCGATTTCTGAAAAACCTGCTATTATTGCTGTTTTCTTAGCTTTTCATATACCCTGCTGTTTCCGTAAGCATCCAGTTTAACGGTATACAAATGCTTGCCGTCTTCCATTTTTACAAAATAGGTCAGGTTTTCACCAGAAGTAATCTCTGTAACGCCAAATGCTGTTTTCGTTGAATATCGCCTTTTAATTTCTAATAAAATATTAGTAGGTAATAAAGCCGGTTTGTAAAAGCGCATAGAGCCGGTTACATGTCCATCATTGTTGTAATTCACGATATATCTTATCCCCGACTGAAAAAAACTAACGGAATACTGATCTCCTTTTTCGTGCCAGCTTACCTGCTGGGCGGTTGTATAAGTTTCGTGAAAAACTTTCAGTACTTTTTCGCTTACAGTAGGATTATTGGCATATGCACCAATGGCGCAAAAGAAAATTGCAACATACAATGTTGATAACCGTAAATATTTTCTATTTTTCATTTTGAATAATGTTGTGGTGATGAAATGTATTTTTACTTGTTGTTTAAAGATGAAACAAAAGGCTTCCGGCGTTAACGTCAATGCTGTAAAGGTCTGTTCTAAAACAGGCTTTAGTGAGTAGATATCCGCCATTGTTCTATAGATTTTCAGTTATTAACCGGACAAATTGTGCAGCAACAGGATTAATTCGTCATGAAGAAGGCAGGAAGGGTTTTCTTTGCAGTTAAATTATAACATTTTCATTCAACTGCTCGTTGTTCAGCCGTTTGCTATAGAAGCGGTTTAAGCGTACGAAGCTCTTTTGAATAGTTGATTAGTGTACAGGCTGCCATTTGCCTCCCATGCCGGCAGTGTTCAGGCTTTTATTAAGCCCCGCTCAATTCCCCCGCAATCATTTCCGCCTGCTTCAATACCGTTTCAGTAGCCAATGCCTGTAAATCCGGTGGATAACCATATTGCCGCAATGTTCTTTTTACAATTACTTTCAGCTTTGCTTTTACACTTTCTTTGATCGTCCAGTCAATGGAGGCATTTTGTTTTACTTTTTCATACAGCACCACAGCCAGGTCACGCAAAGTATCCTTCGACATCAGTTCCCTTGCACTTGCATTATCGGCAACGGCGGTATAAAAAGCATATTCATAATCCGTCATATTCATACCCTTCGCCTCATCGTCCATTTTCGTAATATCCTTTCCCAGTTTAATAAGCTCGTCAATAACTTCTGCTGCTGTCAGTATTTTGTTGTGGTATTTTTTTATGGCATTTTCCAGCATCTCCATCAATGTTTTGCCGGTAACCAAATTCTTTTTCAACCTCGATTTCAATTCATCGCTCAATAATTTCCGCAACACTTCCACCGCAATATTTTTATGCTCCATTCCTTTCAGCTCTAATAAAAATTCTTCCGAAAGGATGGAAATATCCGGCTTCTTTATTCCCGCCGCATCAAATACATCAATCACCTGCTCCGATACCAATGCCTGGTCTATTACCTGCCGTATGGTTGTTTCTATTTCTTCGTCTGTACGGCCGCTACCCGTGCTGTCAAATTTTGCCAGCCTTGCCTTTACCGCCTGAAAAAAGGCTACTTCATCTTTTACATCCATTGCCTGTTCGTGCGGGATAGCAATAGCAAACGCTTTCGATAATGCCGTTACTTCATTGATGTATCTTTTCTTTCCATCCTCCAGCCCCAGTATATGTTCCTCCGCCTGCAGTATCAATGATAGCTTTTGTGAAGTGCCTGCATCAAAATAATTTTCGTAAGGAAATTTATTAAGCATGTTCGATACCACTTCTAATTTTTCCAGCATCAGTTCAACAGCCTGTTCCTGCAATTCGGTGGGATCACCCTTACCGCCGGCATCACTATAAAAAGACAATGCTTTTTTCAAATCTGCGGCAATACCAAGATAATCAACAATCAATCCACCCGGCTTATCAAGATATACCCGGTTCACCCTTGCAATGGCCTGCATCAGGCTGTGTCCTTTCATGGGCTTATCAATATATAAGGTATGCATGCTGGGCGCATCAAAACCGGTAAGCCACATATCCCGCACAATTACCAGCTTCAATTCATCGGCCGGGTCTTTCATTCTTTCTGCCAGGGTTCTGCGCTGCTGCTTGGAAGTGTGGTGCTTCGCTATCTCCGGCCCGTCTGAAGAAGCAGAGGTCATTACCACTTTCAATACCCCTTTGTTCAGTTCAGTATTATGCCATTCCGGTTTTAAGGCTATGATGGCCTTATAGAGTGCTGCGGCAATGCGGCGGCTCATCGTTACAATCATTCCCTTGCCATCAAATACCTTTTGTCTTTCCTCAAAATGGATGACGATATCTTTTGCAATATTTTTTATTCGTTTATCACTACCTACCAACGCTTCCAATTGCGTCCACTTCGCTTTCGCTTTTTGTGTAGTGGTCAGTTCGTCCTGGTCCAGCTCATCATCCACTTCCTTTACCAGTTCCCTTCCTTCTTCGGTAAGACTTACCCTGGCAAGACGGCTTTCATAATAAATTTTTACCGTGGCGCCGTCTTCCACCGCCTGAGCTATATCATATACGTCTACATAATTGCCGAATACAGCCGGCGTGTTTACATCCGTGCTTTCTATGGGCGTGCCGGTAAAACCAAGATAAGTGGCATTCGGTAATGCATCCCGCAAATATTTGGCGAAGCCATATACTACTTTCTTACCGGTTATATTTCCGCCTGCATCCTTTGTGTCGATTGTTTTGGCACGGAAACCATACTGGGTGCGGTGCGCTTCGTCGGCTATTACTACGATATTACTCCTGTTAGACAGCAATTCATATACATTGCCTTCCTCCGGCTGAAACTTTTGTATAGTGGTAAACACAATACCTCCACTGGAAACTTTTAATAGTTGTTTCAGTTGGTCCCTGTTTTCGGCCTGTACCGGTTCCTGCCGCAACAGTTGTTTGGACGCGGCAAACACATCAAACAACTGGTCGTCCAAATCATTGCGGTCGGTAATAATAACCATCGTAGGATTGTGCATAGCCAGCACTATTTTGCCGGCAAAGAAAACCATAGATAAAGATTTACCGCTGCCTTGTGTATGCCATACAACGCCGGCTTTTCTGTCGCCCACCGGCTGCTGTTTCACTGCCGGCAATCCATAAGCTTCAGGGTCTTCCGCCACCATGCTCAGCAACGGATCACTGTTTTGTGTTATGCTGAACGCTACCGAAGCATCTGCCTCAGGTTGCATTCCCGCCGCCCTCAATGTGGATTCCACAGCACGGTTTACCGCATAGTACTGGTGATAAGCCGCCAGTTTCTTAATGGTATTAATAGAAATAATGCCGGTTACCAGGTCTTCTTTTTTTGATTTTTCAAATACAATGAAATGCCGGATTAAATCAATAATTGTTTCTTTATTCAGCATGCCCCGTATCAGTATTTCCAATTGCCCCGTAAGGTGCGATGCTTCTGCTTTGCCATCGGCTGTTTTCCATGCCATATAACGGCTGAAACCTGCGGATACAGAACCGGCCCTTGCTTCCAGCCCGTCGGAAATAATATTGAAGGCATTGAAGGTAAACAGCGAAGGTATCTGCACCTTATAGGTTTCTATTTGCTTAAAGGCCGACCTGATCGTTGCATTTTCATCCGCAGCATTTTTCAGTTCCATCACCACCAGGGGAATACCGTTTATGAACAGGATGATATCAGGACGCTTATTGCTATGATTTTCTATAATGGTAAACTGGTTGGCCGCTACAAATTCATTGTTATACGGATCATTAAAATCAACCAGCCAAACCCTGTCGCCCCTGTCATCGCCATCTACTCTTTTGCTTACCGGGATGCCTTCCGTAAGGTAGCGGTGAAAGGTTTCGTTATTGGTTAAAAGTTCCGGCGATGCAATGCGCTGCAGTTCTTTTATGGCTTCGTTTTGTATTTCGGCAGAAAGTGCCGGATTTATTTTGCGTACCGCTTTTTGTAAACGGCTTATCAATGAAACCTGTTCATAGTTTTCCCTTTCAGGCGTATGGCCGTCTGCGGCAATATCCGGCGCATATACATAACTGTAACCCAATGCTTCAAGGCATTCTATAGCGAGCAGTTCGATGTGGTTTTCGGTAATGCGGGTCATGGCTGTTTTTGCTGCAGGGTTCTAACGCCCACCGAATATGCATATACCGCGGCGGGAACGTAGGTTAATGAAATGTTGCGGTGCTCAAGGGTTTGTTCTTTATCAACGGTAGTAACGATGGCTGCGTCCAGCTTATTCTTTTCGCAAAATTCTGTGAGGCTTTTTAACTCACCCGGTTTTTCTATATAGCGGTTGCTCCATTTTATTTCAACACACCATACCGGCTTTAGCTTTTTGTCGTCTATTAAAACCATGTCTACTTCACCTTCCGTGCGGCCGGATTTCCAACTGGCATATTTAAGATCAAGTTGCTCACGGTGCAGCCATTGCGAGAACACCACAGTTTCTACCATATTACCGGCTTCTTCGTCAATAGGCTCTACCGGCGAAAACAGGGCGCTGCGCAAAGATGTATTGGTAAGATACACCTTAAATCCGGTTACCCGTTTAAATTGCTTTGCCGTATCGTCTATTTTATGAATTACTTTGATGAGGAAAGCCGCTTCTAAGTATTCCATATATTTTCGAAGCAATACTTTGTCAATACCACTTTCCTTACAAATTTTTTCAAACGAAAACTCACGCCCGGTGTTATAGGCCAGATAGGCAAAAAAGCGGTTCAGCTCCTGCACATCCCTTATGCCGTACAGACTGGGCAAATCGCGCAGCAATACTTTATCAATAATATCGCCCTTTATATAACGCGACATGTTCTGCTGTATGGTTTCCGAAAAAATAACTTCCGGGTAACCTCCGTAATTGATGTATTCAAAAAACTGCTTATTGAGTTCCTTTATATCAACAGCTTCAAAAAAATCAATCAGCTTATCCCGGTACTTCAGTTGTTTGGGTTTTACGAGGTGCAGTAATTTTTTCAGGTACAGGTATTCCTGAAAGGTGAGCGGAGGCAGCATGAAATCGGTAAACCTGCCGGCGCCGCTTTCGCTGCTTTTAATGCGCAGCGCTGCCGCTGCAGAACCCGACACTACAAATTTGGTTTGCGGATAGCTGTCTACCAATATTTTCAGGTGGCGCTCCCAGTCTTTTAAGTATTGTATCTCATCAAAAAATACATACAAACCATCAGCATCTTCCTGCCCGGCGGCATTCATTGCCAGCTTCAGCAGTTCTTCTAAGCCCAGGTGTATGTAGATGGGATTATCAATGCCAATAAAAAATACCTTCCGGGCGGCGGTATGTTCTTCCATCAGTGCGCCGATGGCATGGTGCATCATTACGGTTTTACCTACCCTGCGCGGACCCATTAATACCAACGCCCGTTTTACCGACCTGTCTTTTACATGCGGGTAAAACAGGTTGAAATACAGGCGGCGGGGCAGGAAATCCATTTCTGCCGTAGGCATACCCGTTGCCCACCAGGGGTTTTCAAAGCGGAGCCGCTCTAATATTTTGGGTGTAGGAATAGCATACGATTCCTGCATAAAATAGCTTATTATACCACAATATACAAAATAAGGTATTTAAAATATGCTTATTTGTACATTGTTGATTAATTAGTGCATTATTGATTAAAGAAATGAGTTTATTTTATTGGGTATGTAATTAATGGTCCGTTCCTGTTCTCCCCCATGGCCGTCAACTTAAGCCCGGAGGGCCCCGCCCGTACCGGTACGGGCGGACTTGAATTTGAATAGCCGTGAGCGAAACTCACGGTAAAAATGTCGAAATTTTTGTTGAACCCTGTAAGGGTTCAATATCAAAGATGTTTCATTTGTCCACCGGTTGCACCGATGGCTATTGAAATTAGACCCCATTCGGGGTATTTTATTGCTCATGTTTCTTAAGTTGGCGGCTGTGTTGTTCTTCCGAAAATTCTAAATGCAGCAAATTGATTTCTTTAGCCAGCGCCCGCTGGTAAATCCCGTCTAGAAACGAAACCCTGTCCGTCCGGTCAGGCAAGCGTTGCCGAGCCCAATATGCACCGTAATGACGCACCGGGTGATACGGTATGTAAGTTTCGGGTATCTGCATTTTAGTTCGATGTGGTTTTCGGTAATGCGGGTCATGGTTGTTACACTATCTTAATAACATCAATAAAGCTTCCATGTAAATGGTCGAAATCACCATCCGTAGTCACTAATGATACATCTATCGCTAAAGCAGTTGCTGCAATCCATAAATCATTTTTGCCCATTTTGCGGGCTGAACCAGACATTAAACTACCAGAACTATCTGGCAGTTTCCCTTTTGAATAACCATCAATTTGTCCATATCCTTCAATCAATTTTTTGTCAGCTGCTTTTATGTCAATTACGGTAACTGCTTGAAGGAACGTAGTTAATTTAGCCAATTTATTATCGCCCCAGCTATTTTGTCTGCCAAAGGAATCGAGCTCGGCTTTTGTTGCTACAGAAATGATAATATTGGGATCGGAATCAAGTGAAGCTAATTGTCTCAGACATTTCTTTCCCGTTGGAGTATCTCTTACGATATGGATAATGACGCAGGTATCAATCACTATATTCCTCATCTGTGAATGTCTTTAATCATTTCCTGAAACTTGTCTTCATCAATATCGTCCTTTAACAATCCCGAAAGGCCTTTCAATGCTTCAAACGAATTGCTCTTTTTCGTTTCTTTTATATGAAAAAGTACCTGCTGACTGGAAACAACCGCGTTTGGTATGGAAGAAAAATATTTGTCATTGCCTGATGGCTCATTAAACTCCCCAATTTCTACAAAACTTAATGCTCCATTAGGCTTATAATGTGCTTTGCCTTTAATGGTTATGTCTTTTCCCATAAATTCTACCAAACGGCGAATAGCGGCATCTTCTTTTACTACAAGATTTACCAGGCCCTCTTCTGTCATTAATCCCAGGCGGCCTTTCGATATTTTCATCTCATCAAGCTGCCCGTTTACAATCACATTTTGAGGATCAGGGATACTGTCTTCCAGCACCTCAATTTTTTGAAAAATCTCTTTGGTGAGCTTCACTTCAGGAACAGACCCCCTGTTGGATAAATAGAAAATTTCGTTGCCACTGATAAAGTTCTTTTTAAAATTCATCAGCGAGCGAAGCAAAGGCTTATCTATGTCGGCAAGCTGTGACTGATCATCCAATGCAGTATGAAAGGATTGAATCACCAATGCCATAGGTGTTAATTTTAGAGCCTCTTCTTTTGGCCTGAATAAATCGTATTGCAGTCCTTTTATTGTATCTGAAAAGTGCTTACAATCTATGGTAAGTGCAGTGCCTTCCTGCTCACTGCCGGATACGGCTTGCAAATACATTTGCAAGGCCTTTTTTAAATGCTTGTCGGGGGTAATATCACTATAACCCCTAAGCTCAAGCATTAATGCTTTGCTTGCAATATCTTTGGTGGATTTAGTCAATACAGACAGCCGGTCAAATTCTATCTGCCCGTTGTCTTCATCCTCACCCACAATTTTTATATCGTAATTCATTTTGAGTATTGTATTTTATGCTTTTTACATACAGTTCTTCAAAAGTAAGTTTTTTAATTTTCACCCTACACCTTCACCCTCACCTCAGCACTCATCAGCTTTGGTAATAGCGTATCACGTAGTTTAGTAAGAGTTTGAATTTGCTTATGGTTAATATTTTTCTTTTTCCGATAATTTGCAGCGATTGCAGTAAACTCAATTACTGTTTCTTTTGGAGGTAATTTAAATTTCGGCCTTTGTAAACCGTCTATTGCAAGCATGTTCACAGTTGAGCCATTCGTAGCAGCAGTTACTTGTTCCCTTACAACTGGTGTCATTAGCAAATAATAAATAAATTCAGTTGATAAATAAGAATTTTTTATAGGAAGCAAACGGTATATATGCTGACTAAACAACCCCTTGTTTCCAAACGTATCTGGCACAATTGCAGGAAAACCAATTAATCTTAAATCATGTCCCTGCTCAGTATTGGTAACAATAATATCACCCGGGCTTATTAAATGTCTTTCTTTATAATCTCCGGTATAATATTTTACCCCTTCATATTTATATCCACCTCCCTCATAAACTGAGTTTAAATTATGCATCGGTAACCCAACACCATAATCAGCAAGCCCGCTCCCTTTATAACTCAATCCTCTAAAAGCTTCCGTATGCTTATCAAGTGTTGTGTCCTCCCACTCCTCCTTCGCCTCCTCTACAAACCACTGCCTGAAAAGTGTTTCAGCCATGGCTTCGAGTGTTGCATTTTGCCGGTGCAGCAGGTCTATTTTATCATCCAAACTGCTGAGGATGGAGGCAATGGATTTTTGTTCGGGGAGAGGAGGGAGTAAAATTTCTATTTCTTTAAATGAATCCCGAGTTATAGTATCAAATACTCCCCCGTGAGCAATTTGAGTAAAATTGGAAATAGTGTTTTTCAATAAATAATACACATATTCATTTGTCGATTTGTTTGTTTGAGCCCGGATACCGTAGCAAGATTGATTGAATGTCATTTCCTTTCCTAAAACAGCTACAACACCAACAGTCCCTCTGGCAGAAATAATTATATCACCCTTTTTTAAAAGATTGGTGCTACTATTTAGCAAGCCTAATTCTGTTATTTTTTTTTCGGTGTCAAAGACATATTTTCTCCCTGTATTAAAATCTGCTACGGAAAGCCATGGAATATTACCTTCCCAATACTCGGAAACACTTGTTCTTGGAGTGCCGCCACCAATCAATTCAATTATTTCAGAAAAAGCTATTTCTTTCCATTCATTCATTTCCAAATGCGTTCAGGTATTTGTCAAATATAAAAATACGGTTGCGGCTTTGGCCGGTTATTTCGGTCATCCAGCCATGCTTTGTCAACAGGCTTACCAGGTCGTTGGCGGCTTTATAGCTGAGACCGGTAACCGTTGCCGCTTCATCTATAGCAATTACCGGGTGCTGCAGCAGATGGCGGACCAGGGTAAGAGCGGCTGTGGTACGCCTGCCATAATGCTGCTGTATGTGCTGCTCCATCTGCCCCTTAATTTGAATGGCCTGCTGCAGCTTGTTCATAGCTTCTGTGGCGGTTTGCTCTATACCTACCAAAAAGTATTTTACCCACTGTAGCAGGTCGCTGTGCGTACGCACCCGTGTAAGGTTATCGTAGTATAATGCTTTGTTGCGCTCAAAAAATGCCGACAGGTAGAGCAGTGGCTTTTCAAGTATCTTTTTATCTACCAGAAACAAGGTAATAAGCAGCCTGCCTATACGGCCGTTTCCGTCCAGGAAAGGATGAATGGTTTCAAACTGATAATGAGCAAGGGCAATGCGTATCAGATCGGGCACCTGCAAATGTTCATTATGCAGAAAATGCTCCAGATCGCTCATGAGTTCCGGTACCAGCTCATGATGGGGTGGTATGAATACAGCGTCTTTCAGCGAGGCGCCGCCAATCCAGTTTTGACTGGTTCGGTATTCACCCGGCAGCTTCTGCTCTCCTCTTACACTGCTGAGCAATACTTTATGGGTGTGCCGCAGCAGGCGGCCGGATAGTGGAAGCTCACTCAACCCGTTAATGGCATAATTCAGGGCTTTCACATAATTGTTTACTTCTTTCCAGTCGTTTCTTCTTTCAGGAGTGATTTCGCTTTCGGGCAACAAAGCTTCATTTATATTGGTTTGCGTGCCTTCTATCCGGCTGGAAACTACCGCTTCCCTGGTTACGTGCAATTGGATAAATAAATTAACATTGGGCACAAAGCGTGAAAAGGAATTGAGTTCGCCCATGCGTATAGCAGCTTTCTCTAATAGAGCATTCAGCTCTGGTTGGTTCCATACCCAGTCATGATTGATTAGCTCTGGAACAAAATATTGATAATCAATACCTTTCCTGAAAATTCCTGCTTTGTATTTTTCTAAATGCAACATATTCAAAACTACAATAAGAATCTTGTTGTTTTACTTTTACTACTAAAAGTAAAATAAAATATTTGTTATTTTAGTTTCTGCGCCAGGGTAATTAATTGCTGTTGTTGCCGGAAAGGCTGATTTTGGCGAGGTTCTGTACTATTACCTTATTCAGCTCCTCTTCTTCCTTCAACTGCGCTTCCAGCTCTTTCTTTAATGAGCTGAACCGTTCGGCAAAATCAAAATCATCTTCATCATCGGGCAGCCCTACATAGCGGCCGGGCGTTAATACATAATCCAGGTCTTTTACTTTCTCAACAGGGGCTGCCGCGCAAAAGCCGGCAATGTCTTCATACTTTCCATTTTTATTGCGCCAGTTGTGGTAAGTGCCGGTAATCTTTTCAATATCCTCCTGCGCCAGTTCTTTGGTGCGGCGGTTAATGAGATGGCCAAGGTTGCGGGCATCTATAAACAATATCTCTTTGCTGCGGTTCCGGAACTTACCATTGCTCCTGTTGCGGCTCATAAACCATAAGGCCGCCGGTATCTGTGTATTTAAAAACAATTTCGCAGGCAGGTTCACAATACAATCAATCAGTCCTTTTTCCACCAACGCCTTTCGTATCTCGCCTTCACCACTTGTTTTGGAAGTGAGCGCCCCTTTGGCCAATACCACACCAGCTTGCCCGCTCGGCGACAGATGATAAATGAAATGCTGCAGCCAGGCAAAGTTGGCATTGCCCACCGGCGGCACACCGTATTGCCAGCGGCCATCGGTACGTACCAGCTCACCGCCCCAGTCGCTTACATTAAAAGGAGGATTGGCAATAATATAATCGGCCTTCAGATCTTTATGCGCGTCATTCAAAAAGCTGCCTTCATTGTTCCACTTTACCTGGCTGCTGTCTATACCGCGTATGGCGAGGTTCATTTTGCACAGGCGCCAGGTAGTTTGGTTGCTTTCCTGCCCGTAAATAGATATATCATTTACTTTTCCCTGGTGCTCCGCCACAAATTTTTCGGAATGTACAAACATACCACCGCTGCCGCAGCAGGGGTCGAACACACGACCTTTATAAGGCTCCATCATCTCAACCAATAATTCAACAACACTTCTTGGCGTGTAGAACTGTCCGCCCTTTTTCCCTTCGGCCAGCGCGAACTCGCCGAGAAAATATTCAAATACGTGACCGAGCACATCGGCGCTTCTTGCTTTGGCAGTGCCGAGCGCTATATTGCTTACCAGGTCTATCAAACCACCCAGGCTAACAGGGTCGAGGTTTTGCCGGGCAAATACTTTGGGCAATACACCTTTTAATGATGCGTTGTCTCTTTCAATAGCATCCATCGCTTCATCCACATCCTTACCCACTTCGGGCAGCTTTGCACGGCTTTGTAGGTATTTCCATCTTGCAGAAGGTGGCACAAAAAATATATTCTCCGCTTTGTATTCATCCCGGTCTTCCGGGTCTGCGCCTTTATATTCGCCTTTGCCTGCAGCCAGCTTTGCATACATTTCTTCAAAGGAATCGCTGATGTATTTGAGAAAGATCAAACCAAGCACAATATGCTTGTATTCTGCAGCGTCAATATTCTTACGCATTTTATCCGCCGCTTTCCAGAGCTGCTTTTCCAATGGTTCTTCTTTTACTGTTTTTTCTTTGGCCATACTTTTCATTATCGCGTAAAATAAGAAATGTTACGGATTGACACATTAAATATAAATGACCGGGCAACTGTGAAAAAAGAAAAAGGACAGAAAATTACCGTGCCGTATAGAAGAACGGAAGAATTGCCATAAGGCAATAATGTTATTCTTGGTTCCCCGTTATTATTCTGTTTACCCAACCCTACTCTATGAATGCTATTACTTCCCAAGATCAGAAGAAAAGTGTTATTACTGATCCTTATGAAAAAGGATATCAGTTTGAAGAATATATTACGAAGCTTTTCAACGCCAGACGCTTTAAGCTGGAAAAATGGCATAAGTCACAACGAATAGAGAGCGGTTTGTATCTAACCGGCATGTCCCATCCAGATCTTGAACTTATTTTCGTGGGCAGACAGAAATACCGTTTCGCTGTTGAATGTAAATGGAGAAAAGAGCTTTTAAATGGTAAGGTTAGTTGGGTGAACAGCTATAATCAAATTACACACTATAAGAATTTCCAATCTTGTAATAGAATACCTGTATTTATTGCTATTGGAATTGGTGGTGAACCTTCTGCCCCGGAAAGGTTATTTTTAACACCTTTGGATAAAATAAGCGGATTTACCGAAGTTTATGAGTCTGAGCTGATCCCTTACACAAGAAATCCTTCGCATAAATTCTTTTATGATACAGTTCAGTTGAAATTGTTCTGACCTCCTGCATCGTTCTTCTGCCACTTTCATCATTCTTTGCGGGCATATCTATCCCGGTGGGTTTCGCTTAAGTTTAGAGCGACTGAGTGGACACCGATCTCAATCCAACCTCTAAAAATTCAATACTACCGTATTCTTTTCAGGCTTAATGCGCATAACGGCATCACCTCCGGGGTTTAAAAAATTTCCTTTGGAGGCTTTAACCTGGTAATCCATTCCTTCAAACCGGCAGGTTATTACATGCGGGGCTATTTTTGTAAAAGGCAGAGATGTAGTATCGCCGGCCGAAAGATCCAAAAACCAGTCAACCGTTTTGCTTCCTTCTACTTTTATCTGCATTTGCTTTTCATCCACATCCATTACCAGCGTTCCGTTCACCGATGTCAATGGCCATTCAATACGGAGCTTGCCGGGAATAGCATCGTTTATAGTGGGCGTGCCGCCTTCTATCGGTATTGCTTTGCCATTGGAAATCATCCTGAACCGCAGCGCCGCAGGTTGCTCAGCACTGCTCCAGCGGTAACCGTCAACAAAAGGAAGGGTAAAAAAAGCGCATTCATTAGATGTAGCCTTGTTTTTTGTATAAACAGAAGGAAAATTTTCATTGAAAATATGAATATCGCGGAAACGCAGGCTGTTGTTTTCCCACAATAAATTGAAACGGTAAAAACGGCTGTTAAACCACACTGTTTTTTTATCGCTTCCATCCAGATCATTATTCACCGTAACAGATGTTGCCGGTGTAACAGCATATTTTTTACGAAACCATTCGCCGGATGCCGCCAGTGTTTCTACTTTTACTTTTTGTTCATCCCGCAAACGGGCGATCAGTGGCATTTGTATTTCAAAGCCTTTCGACATGGCGTTCCATGTAAAAGAATTTTCCTGTCCTGCCTGCACATAAGCATATTCCATACTTTGCCCCTCCACAAATTCTTTAAAATACCAATGCACCCAGGCCGAATCACCGCCGCCATATTTATATACGGGTTCCAGTGTTACCACACCCTGCCCGTTGGTGCCGTTCCCCTTATCATCGTATTGCCTTACGGGATCGCTGCCCAGCATCCGGAAAATGGGAACGGGTGTTTGGTTCTTTTCCGTTTGGGCAGGCATATAAGCGTTTAGTTTACTGGGGTAATAGGCCTGGTTCCAGTAGCCACCCCATAAGGTATATCCATCCGTACCCAGTTGGTCTTTACAGTTAGTGGACGCAACAATTTTATATTTCTCATACAAGTAATTCAGCGTGTGCGCATCTATAAACCACGAACCAACAGACTTTGGATAATAGCCAAATATTTTTTTAAAATCCTGCATATATACATCCGCGAGCTGCTCCCGCTCTTGTGGAGTGTAGCCGGTTGAAAACCCCACATCTGCATGCCAGTCCCAGGGATAACGGCCCCTCCATTTCAGTCCTGCTTTTTCCACCAGCGGCTGTGGAATTTCCCACCAGGCGCCTATTTCAAAAGAAGGAGGAAGACTTTTCAGTAATTGCTGGTAACGCGAGTCCATCAGGGCATCATACTGCAATAAAAAAGTGCCGGGCAAATGGTACTGCTGCATGATCTGTACCTGCTTTTCCACGGTTTGATACAGCACATCTTCTGTTATCTGTGCATCTCTGGGTTCGAGCAACCGGATGAAATTGATGATGTTTACAATTTTGGGACGCTGCTTATTGTTTGCCACATTTTGCGAATGGCTTTTGTAACCGGCAAAACAAAGCAGCAGCAATATTGAAATGAAATGCCGGAAAAAAATATTGATAGAGATCATAGGGGTCAAATATACTGATTAAGACCCTGAATGATATTTCCACCTAACTACCATGTGCCTCCTGTGTTTGTTATCTTCACCATATAGGCACAATAGGGTCATACGAAAGCACAGGGTTGTATTTAAAACAATGTGTACCTGTGTTTCTCCGCTACGTGTAAACATATAAATTTTGTTTAAAGTTTCTATTTTACCTGTACCCGGGCAATTTTTTCCCCTTTTATGTGTTTAACCATTTAACGCTCAACGAAATCCACGTTCAGTTTTTTATGGTGGATGCAACAGTTTTCCGTCAGAAACGGTCAGGTTGGAAAGTTGCGTTAAAGTAAACGTGTTTTTGAAGGATTGGTATAGAAATAGTGTATTCTCGTCCGGAGGCAACACATTGCTGTATAACCGGAATGATTAGTACATGATAAAGCATTGATATTTTATGAAACCGCTATCCGTTGTTATTATCACTTTTAATGAAGAAAAAAACATTGCCCGGTGCCTTGAAAGCGTAAAGGGCCTTGCGGATGAGATTGTTGTGGTGGACTCTTTATCACAGGATCATACGCAGGGTATTTGCCGGCAGTATGGCGCCCGGGTTATTGAACAGCCCTTCTTAGGCTATATTGAACAAAAAAATTTCGCCCTCGGGCAGGCTACATACGATCATGTGCTGTCTTTAGATGCCGATGAAGCATTAGACGAAACACTTTACCAGGCTGTATCAGACGCCAGGCAGGCAGGTTTCCCTTACGATGGATATATAATGAGCCGATGCGCCAATTATTGCGGCAAGTGGATACGGCACGGCAAATGGTACCCCGACAGAAAGCTGCGCTTATTGAACAGGCGAAAAGGGAAATGGGGAGGCACTAACCCGCACGATAAGATTGAAATGGATGCAGGCGCCAGCATTTTCCGCTTACAGGGAGACATCCTGCACTATACCTACTACACCATAGACGAACACATACAACAGATGAACCGGTTTACTACTATACAGTCGGAAGCCATGCTGAAAAAGGGAAAGCGTTCAACCATATTTCATGTGATCTTTAACCCGGTATCTGCTTTTATAACAGGGTATATCTTTAAAAGGGGTTTTTTAGACGGGATAGACGGTTTCCTGATCGCGAAAAGCGTAGCGTATCAAACCCTCCTCAAATATGTAAAGCTATTGCAGCTTCAACGGAAACACAATATTACCAACTGAGTACTCTATGAAAGATTAAATTCCGGGAAGCGGAGTAAGATGATTACAATTGACCGGTTATCATTGAACCTTATCTGTTTTGTTTTGCTTCCACAAGCGGTAGCCTATAAACCCCACTACAGCAAAGGGGGTAACCATCAGGTATAAAATTCCGGCGTTTAATGCTTTAGCGGGCTTTTCTCCCATTTGCTGCGCGGTTTTGGTACATATAGAACATTGAGCGGAAACGGAAACCACGCTCAGCATCATAAACACCACACCCAGCAAAATAGCTGTCATCTTTTTCATTGCATCTCAATTATTGATGTGCTACGAAGGTACAAACAAAGCGGGGTGTTCCCAAACGATAAACGCACGCCGGTTCTTTTAACTGTATAAAAATTAATTATTTTTTGTATCCGTTGATGCCGCCTTTAATTTTGCAGGTATGAGGATAGCATTAGCCCAGCAAAATTATCATATCGGCAATTTTGAAAGCAACACAAAAAAGATCATATCTGCCATTGAACAGGCAAAAAGCGAAGGGGCCGAACTGGTTGTTTTTTCCGAATTATGTGTATGCGGCTATCCTCCCCGCGACTTCCTGGAGTTTGATGATTTTATTAACCAGTGCTATGCTTCAATAGACGCCATACAGCAACATACGGAAGGTATCGGCGTAATTATAGGGGCTCCTCAAAAAAACTTAGATGCATCCGGCAAAGAGCTTTTTAACGCGGCATGGCTGCTGTATAACAGGGAGGTACTGGGCGTATCGCATAAAACCCTGTTGCCCACCTACGATGTATTTGACGAGAACCGTTATTTTGAACCCGCGTTTGAGTGGAATATTATCCCCTTTAAAGGCCATCGTATTGCCCTTACCATTTGCGAGGATATATGGAACCTGGGCGATAATCCGCTTTACCGCATTTGCCCGATGGATATACTGGCGAAGCAGCAACCCGGGCTTATGATCAATATCTCCGCCTCACCTTTTGATTACGATCACGATGAAGACCGCAAGGAAGTGGTAAAAGCCAATGTGCTCAAATACGGCTTACCGTTAGTGTATTGCAATGCAGTTGGCTCACAAACGGAAATCGTATTCGACGGCGGAAGCCTGGTGTATGATGCAAAAGGCAACCTGCTCGAAGAATCAGCCTATTTTGAAGAAGCGTTTTGTGTGATGGATATTGCCGTAAACAACCACACGCCGGAATATCAAAATCAGGACCGCGATAATCAGCCGGCCATCATTACAGGCGAAACGGACAAAGAAATGCGGGTTGCTAGAATTAACGACCCCGACAGGGTAATTGATTTTCTTACCGACACGAATAATATCCGCCAAATACACCAGGCGCTTATACTGGGGATCCGCGATTACTTCAGCAAAATGGGCTTCTCCAAAGCCATACTGGGCAGCAGCGGTGGTATAGACAGCGCGGTAGTGCTGGCGCTGGCCTGTGAAGCATTGGG
Source organism: Agriterribacter sp. (assembly GCF_035445465.1). Lineage (NCBI taxonomy): Bacteria > Pseudomonadati > Bacteroidota > Chitinophagia > Chitinophagales > Chitinophagaceae > Agriterribacter > Agriterribacter sp. The sequence goes on along the minus strand of NZ_DAOMQT010000007.1, from coordinate 40,599 downwards.
CGCCGGAAATGTTCGCGCCATATTAATGCCTTCCCCGTTCTCAAGCGAACATTCCGTAAAGGATGCCGAACAGTTGAGCCAAACCCTGGGCAATCCCTATGATATTATACCTATTGAAGCGGTTTACAACAGTTTTCTTACCAGCCTGAAGCCGGTGTTTAACAATCTGCCATTTGGTATTGCGGAAGAAAATATACAGAGCCGCTCGCGCGGGAACCTTTTAATGGCTATTGCCAACAAGTTTGGATATATTTTACTGAACACTTCCAATAAAAGCGAGCTGGCCACAGGCTACGGCACTTTATATGGCGATATGGCTGGCGGGCTGAGCGTTTTGGGTGATGTATATAAAATGCAGGTATACGCCCTGGCAAAATACATTAACCGGAATAAAGAGATCATTCCCCTGCATATTATCACCAAAGCGCCTTCGGCAGAGCTACGTCCCAACCAGAAAGACAGCGACAGCCTGCCCGACTATAATGTATTGGATAAAGTGTTATACCAATACATAGAAAAAAGGCAGGGCCCCAAAGAGATCACGGCTATGGGCATTGATCCCGCGCTGGTAAACAGGGTACTGAGGCTTGTAAATGTGAATGAATACAAGCGCAACCAGTTTTGTCCTGTTATACGCGTTAGCTCCAAAGCATTCGGCGTAGGCAGAAGGATGCCCATTGTGGGAAAATATTTAAGCTGAACTGCCTGAAAAATTCGGATTTGCTTTAAAGATTTTAGATATTTACCTGCTATGTGCGGCATTGCCGGTATAATATCACCCAACCCTGATCTGATCAGCCCTGCCCGTCTTGAAAAAATGGCGGGGGCTTTAGCGCACCGTGGACCCGACGGCGAAGGATACTGGATCAATGATAGCCAATCGGTGGGGTTTGCTCACCGGCGTTTATCCGTTATTGATTTAAGCGAAGCCGCCGCACAGCCCATGCATTATGCTCCCCATGGTTCCCCAACATCCGTCCAACGGTATACCATAACCTATAACGGGGAGATCTATAATTATCCTGAGATCAAAAAGGAACTGGTATCCAAAGGATACGCTTTCCGTACCGGCTCCGATACGGAAGTAATACTGGCGGCATACGATTGCTATAAAGAAGCATGCCTGCAATATTTCGATGGCATGTTTGCCTTTGCCATTTGGGATGCCGCAACGCAAACCTTTTTTGCTGCAAGAGACAGGTTCGGTGAAAAACCCTTTTTCTATTTTTTTGACGAACCGAATAATACTTTTCTGTTTGCCAGTGAAATGAAAGCCCTGTGGGCTGCGGGAATAGCAAAAAATGTGGATGAGGAGGCCCTGCTCTATTATATCGGGCTGGGGTTAACGCAGTTGCCGGTGGAAAAGCACCGCACATTCTATAAAAAGATATACGCGCTTTCGCCCGCACATTATATGAAATGGCAGGTTACACGCAGACATATAACCGCCTGCCGCTACTGGGACATTGATAAAGACAATACCCACCCCCGCAATGAAAAAGAAGCAGTGGAAATATTCAGGTCACTTTTTTTTACCTCCGTAAAAAGAAGGCTGAGAAGCGATGTGCCTGTAGGAACCAGCCTGAGCGGCGGTTTGGATAGCGCGGCTATTGCAGGGGCTATTCACAGTTTGTTGCCCGGGCATAATAATTATAAAAATTTTTCAGCCGTTTTCCCGGGTTATGAAAAAGATGAGTCGGCATATATGCAGGAAGTGGTGTCTGCATTTGGATTAACCCATTTCACCGTTTCGCCTACGCATTCCTGTTTAACGGATGCCCTCGAAAAACTGTGTTATCATCATGAGCAGCCTATTGGATCGGCCAGCGTATTTACACAGTATGCCGTGTGCCGGTTGGCCAAACAGCATGGGGTTAAAGTATTGTTAGACGGACAGGGGGCCGATGAAACCATAGGCGGATATCCGAAATATATACACTGGTGGCTGCAGGAGCTGCTTAGGCATAGAAAAATGGCACAGTTTAAAAGAGAGAAAAAAAATTTAACAGATCATCATATAGCTTTTGACTGGAGTTATAAAAATTATATAGCAGCATATACGCCCGGGCTTACCACCCTGCTGCTTCAGCAAAGAGAAAATAAAAGGTTAAGGGCCAATACGGAAATAGAACCTGCATTCCTGCATGCCTTTAATAGCGGGAATGGCTCGTGTAAGCCTTACATAACCAGCCTCAATGATGTGTTGTACCATAATACAATGCAGAGCGGGCTGGAGGAATTATTAAGTTATGCAGACCGCAACGCCATGTCGCAGGGTATAGAGTTGCGCCTGCCGTTCCTGAATCACGAATTAGTAACATTCCTGTTTTCCCTGCCTGGTAATTACAAAATACGCGATGGCTATACCAAATGGATACTCAGGGAAACGATGAAAAAAGAATTGCCCGCAGCCGTTACCTGGAGAAAAGATAAAATTGGTTTTGAGCCTCCTCAACTGCACTGGATGGAACAACCTGCTTTGCAGGAGCGCATCCATGATGCCAGACAAAAGCTTTCGGCCGCGGGCATTCTCCGCAAAGCTGTTTTAAAAGAGCCGGTTCGCCCACAAGCTGCTTACGCGCAGGAAAATAACGACTGGCGTTACCTTATAGCAGCCACCTTAATGCAGCAGTAAGAAAACGACCACACAGGAACACAATAGCAGAAAACAAATCCCTGTATGCATCTATGTGCCCATGTTTCTATGTGGTCCATCCAAAGCGCGCTGTTATTTTTGCTTCCGCAGCGTTTCGTATACTTCGCTGTTGCCGTAAGCGTCTGCCTTAATGGTATACCAATGTTTGCTGTCTTCCACTTTTATAAAATAAGCCATATTGTCTCCGGAAGTGATCTCGGTAACACCAAATGCTTTTTTGTCCGGATAAGTTCTTCTGATCTCCGATAAAATATTCATCGGTAATAAGGAAGGATCATAAAAGCGCATGGATGCAGTAATTTTGCCATTCTTATTGTAATACACAATATACCTTACGTCTGACTGAAAAAAGCGAACGGAATACTGATCATTCGCTTCGTGCCAGCTTACATTTTCGGCTGCGCTGAAAGTTTCACGAAAGGCTTTAAGCACTTTTTCGGTTACGGATGGCGCATTGGCATACGCTCCTGCCGACATCAGGGCAACAATGGCCAGAACAACTATCTTTTTCATAATACTTTTTTTTCTTGAATAATTAAAAATCAATTCGACAGATCAAAAATAGAAAGCCCTGTTTCATTTAAAAATGATACTACGCCAGCGGGAGCATCAAGATAAGATGCGCTTCACAGAAACCCGGCATACACTTTTAACAGTGATGCATGGAATGCTGAAACCCTTTGCTACAAAGGGCTTTAGCAATGTTGCATATTGTTACCGGGCCCCGGTTAACTTTGTGTTAAACTGGAATTCCGGAAAAGAACTTGATAAGTTGAAACTCATTTCATTTCCGCATCTTTGCAATTCATTATATACAATATGAAAGCAGCTACAAAATTCATTCACGCCGGCGTGCACCCCGATCCTTCCACCGGCGCTATTATGACGCCCATTTATCAAACATCAACTTTTGTGCAGGATGGTCCCGGCAAACACAAAGGATACGAATATGCCCGCACGCAAAACCCTACCCGCACACAATTGCAAAACGCGCTTGCCGCCGCAGAGAATGGGAAATATGGTATCAGCTTTAGTAGCGGACTTGCAGCAACAGACACCCTGCTGAAGCTTTTTAAGCCGGGTGATGAGATCATCAGCACCAACGACCTGTATGGCGGCACGTACAGGCTCATGAGAAAAGTATGGGAGCCCTACGGGTTAAAATTCCGGTTTATAGATATGAGCGAGGCCGGTACTATCAGTTCATACATTACGCCCGCTACTAAAATGATATGGTTAGAAACACCTACCAACCCATTGATACGGATCATTGATATTAAAGCCTGCGCGGCTATCGCGAAGCAGGCAGGGGCCTTGCTGGCAGTAGACAACACTTTCGCGTCGCCCTACCTGCAAAACCCGCTTGATCTTGGAGCCGACATCGTAATGCATTCCGCAACCAAATATATTGGCGGCCACAGCGATGTGGTACACGGATGTATAATCACCAATGATAAGGAAATAGCAGACCAGCTCTATTTTTTACAAAACGCCTGTGGCGCGGTGCCTGGTCCGCAGGATTGCTTTCTGTTATTACGCGGATTAAAAACATTGCATGTGCGTATGCAGCGGCATTGCGAGAACGGGGAGCAGATCGCACATTTCCTGCGCCGGCATTCCAAAGTGAACAAGGTACACTGGTGCGGCTTTGAAGACCACCCCGGTTATGCCATAGCAAAAGCGCAAATGCACGGCTTTGGCGGTATGATCAGCTTTGAGCTGAAAGACAATACGCTGGCCGCCGCAGAAAGGGTATTATCGTCTACAAAACTTTTCGCCTGTGCGGAATCGTTAGGTGGCGTGGAATCCCTCATTGGTCATCCGGCCAGCATGACGCATGCTTCCATTCCAAGAGCAGAAAGGATAGCAAACGGGCTTGCAGATTCACTGATCCGCCTGAGCGTTGGCATTGAAGACGCGGATGACCTGAAAGCAGACCTGGAACAGGCATTAGGATAAGTGTATGCCGGATAATACTATTAAAGACTTTATGAACAGGAAGGCGGATGAATACAATCACCCTTCTTTTATTGTGAGTGACCCTATCTGCATTCCTCATGCCTTTACCAAAAAGCAGGATATAGAAATAGCAGCGCTGTTTGCCGCCATTTTGGCCTGGGGCAACCGTACTACTATTATCGCCAAAAGCAAGCTCCTGATGCAGCTCATGGACAATGCCCCCCACGCCTTTTGCCTGCATGCAGAGGAAAGGGAGTTAAAAAAGCTGCTGGCATTTAAGCACAGAACGTTCAATGCAACAGACATTTTATATTTCGTGGAGTTTTTGAAATATCATTATACACACCATGCTTCTTTAGAAGCCGCTTTTACCCAATGGATGCTTCCGGAAGACACCCATACGGAAAATGCCCTTCGTGGTTTTCATCATTATTTCTTTTCATTGGAAGACGCGCCGGGGCGTACGCGAAAGCATATTGCCTCACCGGAAAAAAAATCTACCTGTAAAAGGCTCAATATGTTTTTAAGATGGATGGTAAGAAAAGATAACAGGGGTGTTGATTTCGGGCTATGGAAAAACATATCTCCCGCTCAACTGGTATGCCCCATTGATGTGCATGTAGCCCGCGTAGCCAAACGTTTTAACATGGTAACGCGTCCTCAAACCGACTGGCTGGCGGCATTGGAATTAACGGAATACTTACGGCAATTTTGTGCAAACGACCCTGTAAAATATGATTTTGCTTTATTCGGATTGGGTGTTGTTGAAAAATTTTAATGATGGATAACGTATTAATAACCCTGCTGCAAAAAGAACTGTCGGCCGATCTGCATGATCCGCTAAATGAAAAGGAGCTGCAATTGCGGGTACAGGAAAAAGTGAGTGAGCTGATTGAACATGATTTCCAGGGATTGATCAATATATTATACCGCATAGATGTGAGCGAGGTGAAATTAAAGCAACTGCTAAAGACCGGCGAGGGAAAAGACGCAGCCCTGATCATCGGCAACCTGATCATAGAACGGCAGGCGGAAAAGTTAAAGCACCTTCATCACTTTAAGGATCTTAACAAAGGGGATGACAAAGAAGAAAAATGGTAGTCTTAAAAAAAATGAAGAAACTATGATCGTTTACGGAATACCCAATTGCGACTCAGTGAAAAAAGCAACCTTGTGGCTGAAGAAGGAAAAAATAGATTTTACGTTTCACAATTTCAGGGAAGCAGGTATAACAGCCGCCAGGCTCAATGCCTGGAGCAAACAGGCAGGGTGGGAACAACTGCTCAATAAAAAAAGTACCACATGGCGCAATTTAACACCTGAGCAGCAGGCGGCGGTAACAAGCCAAAAAACAGCAGTTCAGGTAATGCTTGCGCATCACAGCATTATTAAACGCCCGGTTATTGAGCATAACAACAAAATTATAGTTGGCTACAATGAAGTGCTATATGAGCAGGAGTTCAAATAGTACTATTGCCCAATTTCCACCACCGTCCAGTTTTTTGTCCTCCTGTTCCAGAGGATGCTGTAATCCTTTCCATGCAAAAGCTTGAAAGTGCGATAGCCATTATAATATTTCAGGCGCAGCCAGCCATGGTTATAAATTTCAAACTTAAACACAAATGGTTCTCCGGCTTTTATTTCTGCCTGCTGAAATTTTCTGCCGTCATCGCTCAGTAAAACAACTTCGTTCTTATTACTTTGAATGGTAAGCCATATCCAGCTCGGATCATTATTGGGATCTGTGTTTGTGCCTGTGTTGCCCGGAGAAGGGGAAGGTATAGGGGGCGGAGTTGTATTACTGTTATCCGACGGAAAGGGACTGGTAGCTGTATTGCCGTTTCCACGGGATTCATTCCAGCCTCTTGTAATGGCCTGTACCCGGTCGTTTTTTGCGGGATGCGTGGAACTGGCCCGGTCAGAAGCAATAGCCTGCATGGCAGCAGTGGATTCCTGTAAAGAAGCGCCGAGCTTTGCCATTACATATCCCGAAAATGCATCTGCTTCTATTTCCTTCGGCGGCGTACTGCCGCTGCTGCTCACTACATGATTATAATAATGATGCCCCATTTCATGTGCAAGCACACTTATAGAAGCCCATTTGGTTGAGGCATACGCATCAAGGTCTTCCAAAAAACGGTTATCGTAAATAATCCAGCGGGCCCGGTTAATGATCGTAGCGTATGCATTTTGTATGCCGTTTTGCTCTCGTACATTAAAATTTTCCTGCCAGTTAATCGTATTCAGCATGTTTTGCAATATATCCTTTGCCTCATAAACAGAGCTGAAATTGGACCGCAGTGACCGGGGCGGTATCTTAAAACCGCAACCTGTAATACGCTGCGCTTCGCAAACCGTAAACGCAATCATGCATGAAAACAGCAGTAAAAATCGTTTGGGCATGGTATTTTTAAAAATAAATATAGGATTTCCTGTTAAAAACAGGGAAGCTTTAATAAGACCCGCATAACAAAGGGTTAACGAAAGAATAGCGTTAAACGGTTGTTTAATTTAAACGATTGTTTAATTTCGCGCCCGGAATGAATTTTTTATGAAAGACAAAAGAGTGCATATACTGGATGCGGCGGAACAGCTTTTTGCGGAAAAAGGGTTCGACGGCACATCAGTCAGAGATATAGCAGGGCACGCAGGGGTGAACCTTGCCATGATCTCCTATTATTTCGGGTCAAAGGAAAAGCTGCTGGTAGCGCTTATTGCCCACCGGTCGAGCTATACACATGGTATTTTGGAAGAACTGAATAAAGACGAAAGGCTTTCTCCATGGAATAAAATGGAAAGGCTTATTGATCTGTATGTAGACAAGATCGTAAACAATTATAAGTTTCATTGTATCATGACAATACACCTGCCTACCATACAATCAGACGATATAAGGGAAATGATCACTGACATTAAGCTGAAGAACTTCGAACAGATAAAAAAGATCATTACGGAAGGACAAAAGCTGAAAGTGTTCAGGAAAGTAGACATGGAACTTACTGTGGGTTGCATAATGGGAACGCTTACCCAGGTTACTTTATCCAAAAGCCTGTATTGCAGGCTAATGCATATTGACATACATGATGAAGATACATACAGGAAAAAAATGATACCGAAATTAAAAACACACCTTAAAGGACTGCTGAAGGCCCACCTGGATTTTGATAGCCAGCATTGAAAAAAGAGTTGGGCGCCTCTTTTTGAGTTGCCATTCTTACCACGCTCATTTATCAATATTTTATTTGAAAACATTAATCCCAGCAAAAGGAGCGGTTACCAAACAAACCATGCTGGTAACCTATAATAATATTTTTACTTACTGGTGGGTCTTTTTGTGCTTTGCTGCATCCCGCTTATTTACCTGCAAAAATTTAAAAAGAATGCAGCGCTGCCGGTGGATGCGCATTAAAATATTATTGCACCATAATTTTTTGATTCTTATGAAAATCGCGGCCGCTTAAGCGAACAATATAAACGCCTTTTGGCAAGCCGTTCAATGGTACAGAAAAATAGCCGTTCGCACCCTTCAACTGCCGCGTTAAAACCTGTTTCCCGTTTGAGGCAAAGCATTGTATACTTTCTATTTTCTTTCCGGAAACAATATGCAGCAATCCATTGGTAACAACAGTGGGGTATATTTTTATCCCGGCATGATCATCGTTACTGAGGGTAATCACCGGTGAATAATGGTGGGCGCCATCTGCTTCAATAATATGCAGGCGATAAAATAATTTTGAGCCGTTAATACCGTAATGCCGGTATACATACGCAGCGCCGTTTGCATTATTGGTAGCTTTTACTGATCCTGCCGCATTAAAATCTCTCCCATTGCTGCTGTATTCAATAATAAATTTTTCAATGTGCTGCTCCATCGCGGTTACCCACTTCAATTCGTTATAACGGTCTGCCGGAAGCCCTGAAAAGTTGAGCAGCGTAAGTGGCGTGCTTGCAAGCGGAATAATCTTATATACCACGTTTTCAGTGAGCGCTGTTGCATATAAAGTTCCATCTTCTGTTTCGCTTATGCTGGAGATGCCGCCTTTTAAGCCCGGTTGCGTATTTACCATGGTAACGTTGCCATTGCCATCGCGTTGTAAAACCCATACGGTGCCGGTGTAATAATCAGCAGTGAAATAATATCCCTGTAAGGCTGCAAATTCATCACCCCTGTATACATAACCTCCTATAACCGAGCGGCCTTCACCGGGGTTATTATATTCAAAAACCGGAGCAACTTTGCCGGGCGGATCACAAAGCGGGTTAATATTAATATTTTGAATGGTTCCTTCATAGCAAGGCCAGCCATAATTAGCTCCCGGCGAGCCGGCTTCCCTGAAATTGATTTCTTCTTTTGCATTTTGCCCTACGTCGCCAATCCACATATCGCCTGTAACACGGTCAAAGCTCCAGCGAAATGGATTGCGCAGGCCAATAGCCCATACTTCAGGTGTTACAGGAGGAGCTTCTTCCACATTTATGCGGATCATTTTCCCCAGCGGGGAAGAAGGGTTTTGTGCATTGTTACCAGGATCATTTGAGCCGCCCCCGTCGCCTGTACCAAAATATAAATAAGGAATTTCTTCTTCCGTACCAAACTGCAAATGCCCCCCGTTATGATTGGAAAAAGATTTTGCAATGGTTATGAAGGGTGTAGCCGGATCTGGTTCCGGGTCTGCCATATCGGGATTGGAAGAAACTTTATAACGCGCAACCGTAATGGCGCCGGTAGTACCGGTATAGTAAACAAAAAAATAACCGTTGCTTGCATACCCGGGATGAAAAGCCATACTTAAAAGTCCGCGTTCTCCGTCCGACGTAATATCAGCGCTAATATCAAGAAAGGGTTCCGGCAAAATGGCCGCTTCTTTCCATATTTTAACAGTGCCGCCTTTTTCTACGATAAACAATCTCCCTGACATGTCACCAGGCGCAGCCACCACTTCCATAGGAGAAGAGAGTCCCGAACTGATAAAGGGCTCATAAGCAATAGCAGGCTGGGCGGAGGAGGTGGCAGAGTAAAAAAAGGAAAATGTAAGCAAAGAAGCCAGCAAAAAATATAGAACACGGTTTCTTCTCATAACAATGGCATTTAAAAGGAAAGTACAAATACAATGCCGTTTGAAAACGAAACCTGCCGGTAAACGGGGATGAAGCAAAGCAATGCGACAATTTGGAGTGCATCCGCTTTTGCTGCCTGCCCGAATTGTATTAACTTTAAAAAGGCTATTTTTTCATCTTTCAAACCAGTAAGTATGAAATCGCCTGCTGTATTTATCCTGTTACTGAGCTGCATTTCGCTACTTGCCTGCAAAAACAAAAACGCTGCTACCCGAACTACAGGTATTGCGTCAATCGCTGACCTGCGTAAAGGCGATATGGTGACTTGCGGACCGGCAAAGCAACAATTTGGCAACGTTGCTTTTGCATTATCTGCTGCAGAAAATGTTAAAGATACTTTCAACCTCGCACTGTCACTGTTGCATTCCTTTGAATATGAGGAAGCGGAGAAGGCATTTGCCAAAGTAATTGATATGGATCCGCGCTGTGCCATGGCATACTGGGGTGTGGCCATGAGCAATTTTCACCCGTTGTGGAGCCCGCCCAATAAAGAAGAACTGGAGAAGGGCGCCAAAGCCAGTGAAATTGCAGCATCATTAAAAGGTGAAAATAAAAGGGAAAATGAATATATAGACGCTATATACGGCTTCTTCCATAACTGGCAGCAGCTTAACCACCGTACCCGCGCACAGCAATATGAGCAGGCAATGGAAAAGATACGTGCTGGTAACCCCGGCGATAAGGAAGCTGCTATCTTTTACGCGCTGGCGCTTAACGCCACTGCCGATCCCACCGATAAAACATACACGCATCAGAAAAAGGCCGGTGAAATACTCAATGCCCTGTATCCCGGCCAGCCCGGGCATCCGGGTATTGTACACTATATCATTCATACCTACGATTATCCCGAACTGGCAGAAAAAGCTTTACCGGCTGCCCGCAAATATGCTTCCATAGCGCCGTCATCGGCCCATGCGCTGCATATGCCTTCCCACATTTTTACGCGGCTTGGATTATGGAATGAATCCATTCAATCCAATCTCGCCTCGGCAGATGCCGCCCGGTGTTACGCAGAGAACCTGAAAATGAAGGATCATCCCGGTGCAGAACTGCATGCCATGGATTACCTGGTATATGCTTACCTGCAAAACGGGCAGGAGGAGGAAGCAAAAACCCAGGTAGATTACCTGCAGTCTGTTGCCGGTTCACTGGCCGAAAACAATTCGGCCAGCTATGCATCTGCGGCTATCCCGGCCCGTTATGCGCTTGAGCTGCGGTACTGGGAAGCGGCTGCTGATTTGGATACCGGCAACGCTGCGTTCAGCTCAGACAGGCATGCCTGGGAAAAAGCTATTGTACATTTTGCGCGTGTGATGGGTGGCGTGCATACCGGCAGGCTCAAAGCAGCTAAAAACGATTTGCGTTCGCTGCGCTCATTACAGGCCGCTTTACTGAATGCGAAAGATGATTATAAAGCCAAACAGGTGCTGGTGCAGATAAAAGCGGCGGAGGCATGGATTTGTTATGCGGAGGGAAAAAAGAAGGAAGCGCTGGCATTAATGACGGAAGCAGCCAATATGGAAGACAGCACTGAAAAGCACCCGGTAACGCCGGGGGAAGTTATTCCTGCAAGGGAACTGGAAGGAGATTTGCTGCTGCTGCTCGGAAAGAACAGGGAAGCGTTGCGGGCTTACGAAACGAGCATGACCCGGTGCCCTAACCGCAGAAATAGTCTTAAGGGCGCAGTATTAGCTGCTGAAAGATCGGGTAATAAAGCAAAAGCAGCAGCGTATGTTAAACAACTGAATGGAAGATGATTACGCTTATACCGGGTTCAAAAGAAAAGCCTTATAAAACCACTCCGGTAGCGTCACAAAAAACGAGGCTGTCTCAAAAGTAATATTTTGCCACGAAGGAAATAAAACGGGAAGATCAGGACTTCGTGCCCCTGCCTGCCGGCAGGCTTGTGCCTTAGTGGCATATCTTCTATACCGGACCTTTTAAGACAGCCCCGCGTTTGATCTTTATGTGGTTGATTTGCGTGTTTCGGAGTAACACCTTGTCAATTAGATTCCGGCTGAGCTGTATACCTTAAGTAGGGTTTGATCTCTTTAACGCCTTTAGGAAATTTTTTCAACGCGTCTTCTGTTTTGATGGCCGTTGATATAATAACGTCTTCTCCCTGGTTCCAGTCGGCCGGCGTGGCCACGCTATGCTTTGCCGTTAGTTGCATAGAGTCAATTACCCGTAAAATCTCAAGGAAATTCCTTCCTGTAGACGCGGGATAGGTTAAGGTGAGCTTTATTTTTTTATCGGGACCAATTACAAATACCGAACGCACCGTTGCTGTTGCCGAAGCGTTGGGATGGATCATATCGTATAACCCTGAAACAATTCTGTTGTCATCGGCAATCAAAGGAAACTCAACGGTAGTATTTTGTGTTTCATTGATATCTCCGATCCATCCAAGATGTTTGTCTACGGGATCAACACTTACCGCCAGCACTTTTACATTACGTTTATCAAATTCACCCTGTAGCTGCGCAGTACGTCCCAGTTCAGTGGTACACACTGGAGTAAAATCAGCGGGATGTGAAAACAATACACCCCAGCTATCGCCCAGGAATTCATAAAAATCAATTTCACCTTTCGATGTAACTGCTTTAAAGTTTGGAGCAGTGTCGCCTAATCGTAAACTCATGATAAAAATTTTTAGTGTTCGAATGGGTGTAAAGCTACTGCTTCCCGTTTTTTACTGATGGTGTTTTACACTTCGATTATGGTACTTTTTATTTATTCTACTTAAATGGTAGGGTATCTCTATTGTTTACCAGTTGTTTTTAATGCTGTCATTGATCCTTTCAGGCGCTTCGGCGGGTCTTTCCCTCCATTGAGCATCGTATCCAACAAAAAGGGACAGCCATAAAGTACGGGCAAGGCGCATCAAATACGGCTGCAATACAACCAGCAGTATGCCATTGAAGATTAACCAGTATAACACCCTTGCATCATGCACGGATATGCCGATCGTAGCTGCCCATATTATCAGCGTAGCCACGCTTATGGCAATGGCCAGTCCGTAGCTTACATAACCGGTACCATAATAAAATCCTACTTCAAGATCGAAATGCTGCCCGCATACCGGGCATTTGTCATGCATTTTCATGAACTGTTTCAGGTGATAGGGATTAGGGTTGGTAAACATTTTACCCAGGCGGCAACGCGGACAACGTGTCTGGCAAAGGCTTATCAGAAGCGAAGGTTTTTTATTGTTTGGCTGTGCTGACATAGTATATCACTTTATCGTTGTTTATAATTTTTGTTTCGAAAGGCTTCCGGTGTACTGTGCGTATACTTTTTAAAAAACTTTACAAAATAGGAGTTGTCGGGGAAGTTGAGCTCCTGTGCGATATCGCCCACAGACAGATCAAAGTTGATCAGCAGCCGCCTGGCTTCTAATATGATCCTGTTGCGGATCACTTCCCCGGCAGAAATACCCAGGTAATCTTTACACAAGGCATTTAAATGATTAGGGGTAATGTATAATAACGCGGCATATCCTTTTGGCAGCCTTATGGTTTTAAAGTTATCCTCAATAAGCCGCTTAAAGTTGCGCAGGATCACGGAATTATAACCTGCAGTTTCTTCCTTTATTGTTTTTGGATCGTTTCTTTCAACGGTTAAAAACAATTGCAGCAATAAAGTGGCGATCATCAGTTGGGAGGACGGTGGTTTTTCAGACTGCTCGCACAGGATCTTTTCGAAAAGCTGTTCAACCTGCCGTTGTGTATCTTCTTTTAGTAACAATACCTGATGCGCAGCAACCTGGTCAAAGAAGGAGAACTGATCAATGAAGCTGGAATTGATGAAAAGCTGGTCAAAAAATGTAGCTGAAAAATTAACGATATAGCCGTCTGCATCTTCATTAAAATACCACTTGTGCACCTGCCCCGGCCGCATAAAATAGATCATGCCTTTTTGAACCGGAAATGTTACAAAATCTATCACGTGCTCCCCCGAGCCTTCTGTAAAGTACACCAGGTGATAGAACGCGTGGTTGTGCACTACCCCAAGGTGCGGGTTGCTGCTCAGATATCTTTTAAACCGGTCGGCATTCAGCAGATCGTTATGCGATTTGTTGGCAACCAGGTTATGAATATCAAAAGTGGGGTATACCGGCTTGGCCATAGCTTTATTTTTACAAAAGCAAATTTACCACAGATATCAGCAAATCTGCGGAGCAATAAGGGGTTCCTATGGTATTGTTTACCGATAATTGAAAAACACCGCAAAGCCTTGTTAAAAAATCCGGAAAATGCCGGCGGTTTCTTTGTAATCTGGTTGTTAAAGCGCCTGATATTCGTTTTATTCTGCTGTATAGTTAAGCGGTTCTGATACAATATATGGGTGAGATCAGTTTTTTCGTTAGGTTTGCTACCTCAATTTTTATTGAATTGGCAATAGAATCACAAAGGAAATCATTTTTTAAGCGGATCAGGGGGCTACAGGGGGCTGAAGATGCCGAAATGAGCTTTATTGATCATTTGGAAGCGCTCCGCTGGCATATTGTTCGTTCCGTATTTGCAGTATTGGTTTTTGCCATAGCTATCTTCCTTAATATTGACTGGATATTTGATAAAGTAATTTTGGGGCCGTCTCAGGATGGCTTTATTTCCTATAAGCTGCTTTGTGCATTAAGCCATAAAATAGGCATGGGCGACTCGTTGTGTATGCCGCCTATTGCCATGAAAATACAGGTAACTACAGTTAGCGGTACTTTCATGTCGAGTATTTCCATTGCTGCGGTTGGCGGCATTTTGGCGGCTTTTCCCTATTTGTGCTGGGAAGTGTGGCGCTTTGTGAAACCGGCCTTAAAACCGGAAGAGTTGAAACATACCAGGGGCATCATTTTCTGGGTTTCCTTTTTCTTTTTCCTGGGAGCGGCATTCGGATACTTTATGCTGGCGCCTTTTACTTTCAATTTCCTGTATAATTATACGCTGGGCTCCCAGCAAATACTGGATTATAAACCCATGCTGAGCGATTACCTTGACTCTATTATTGATATTACCCTGGGTTCAGGCATTGCTTTTGAGCTGCCTATGGCATCCTGGTTACTGGCCCGGATAGGCTTGCTCACCCCCGGCTTTTTACGAACTTACCGCAAATACGCTTACGTAGCATTATTGGTGCTTGCCGCCATCATTACCCCTTCGCCCGACTGGGGCAGCCAGATGATCGTGTGTGTTCCACTCGTTCTTTTGTACGAAATCAGCATTATTATTGCCGCCAGGGTAACTAAAAAGAATGATAAGAAATGGGAGGAGTGGAGCTAGGAAGCGAGGAGTAAGTAATAAGTGGTAAGTGCTAGATGTGGTGATTTTGGCTTTTCCCAATGCGTCAGGAACCTGATGCTTTCTGCCCTGTATCCTGCTTTCATTGCAGGTTTATATAAAACTCTTTTTATTTTTTTATTAATGTTTTTTAATTACAATTGCCTTTTCCTGTTTGTGTCAATAATTTGTAGTATTATGTAGATAAATCAGGGTAAAATGGCGTCAAAATTAAATTTAGATAAATTAGACCTGCAGATCATTTCGGCAATGATGGAAGATGCGGGGATATCCTACGCTGATTTAGGAAAAAAGCTTTCTGTATCCGGCGGCACCATACATGTGCGCATTAAAAAGCTGCAGGAAAGTGGAGTGGTAAAAGGCACACGCCTGAATGTGGAACTGAAAGAGCTGGGTTATGATATAACCGCGTTTGTAGGCATTTATCTCGAAAAAAGCTCTTTATACGATACGGTAGCCAAAGACCTCAAAAAAATACCGGAGATTGTGCGGCTTAATTATACTACCGGCAACTATAGTATGTTCATTGAAATTGTATGCCGCGACATTACCCAGTTGCGGCATGTGCTCCATGATGAGCTGCAAAAAATAAAAGGCATTGAAAGAACCGAAACATTAATATCGCTTGAAGAAAGCTTTAACCGGAATGTGCAGGTAGGGCCGCTGTAAATCTGCTGAAAGCTGCCGGCAGTCAGCCTTCAGCTTGATCGTATAAACAATGAGCCGGTAATCCTTTCTTTCACCACTTATCACTGACCACTCAAATCTTAGATCTCAAATTTCAAATTCTGGAGTACCAACTAATAGCTTAACACTTATCACTCCCCATTGACTACTCCCCACTCACTCACTCCTCACATCCAGCGCATCTCTCAATCCGTTCCCCAGCAAATTAAAGGCCAGCACTAAAAGCATGATACAAATACCCGGTGATATGGCCAATAGTGGATTATGGGTGATGATGAAATTATAATTCTCTTTGATCATCAGTCCCCAACTGGGTTGCGGCGGCTGAACGCCTACCCCCAGGAAGCTTAGTCCGGCTTCTATAACAATAGCCGATGCAAAGTTAGATGCCGCCATTACCATTACCGGCCCAAGCACATTAGGAAGGATATGCCTGAAGATGATCCTGAAACTGGTAAAGCCCAGCGCCCTTGCAGCTTCAACATATTGCAGCTCACGTATGCTCAGCACCTGTGTGCGGATGATCCTCGCGGTGCTTACCCACAGCGTTAAGCCAACGGCAATGAATACCTGCCAAAAGCCCTTCCCCAATGCCAGGGTAATGGCAAACACCAGCAGCAGTGCAGGAATGCTCCATACCACGTTAATGAACCACATGATGATATTATCCGTTCTTCCGCCGAAATACCCGGCAACAAGTCCCAGCACAATACCTATGGATAAGGAAATGAACACTGCAATCAGCCCAACGGCAAGGCTTACCCGCACTCCTACAATCAGGCGGCTGAGAATATCCCTTCCGAATTTGTCGGTACCCAGCCAAAATGTTTTTTTAACAACTATGGCAGGAGCTATCTCCTGATCTTTACTATAAAAAGCATGCCGCTCTGTTATGCCTTCATCAATGTATTGCTCCGCAATAATGCTGTCGCCTGCCCGCTGCCACGAATGAACGGGGATGTAAGTATACCTATCATCCTGCCCGTTCAGTAACCGTTCAAAGAAACCTGCTTTTTCAACAATTTTATCCCTGCGTACCATAAGGAACAGCATGCTGAAACCGGGCTTCCGACCGCCAATTTCCACTGCCATCCTGTTGGCGTTGGGCGAATGATCGGGAGCAATGAAATAGGCGAAAAGCGCCGTTAATACCGCTAGTGCAATAATGCAAAGCCCAAAAACGGCTCCTTTGTTCTTCCGCAACCTTCGCCATGCAGACTGAAAAAAAGAAGATGATACTTTTTGCACGGCGTAAAATAAAGAAAAGAACCAAGAACCAAATGATAAGAACCAAATAAAAGACAAATCCGAAGCCGGAATCCTGAAATCCGAATGGGATACAAAGCACCAAGAACCAAAAGACAAGCCGCAAATACAATTTAAATTCAAAGCCTAAAATCCGAAGTCCGAAGAGTATAGCTTTGAGCGGCCTTTGTCTTGCTGTTCACTCTCCCCTTTTACTTCTGTCCTCTTATAATACTGATCCCCCCATTTTCAAATTTCCACACTTCCACATTTATTTTACTTTTCTTCCCTTCCATTCGTAACTGCCAAAGCTGCCCAAAAAGCCCGCTATAACGGTATAGGCTATATGCAATGGCTGGAAAAGCGGGAACCAACGCATAAACTGGCCGAGGTTAAAACAGGTTAATACGTCTTTTACAAAATGCCATTCAATAAGTGTTTTATAAAAAACAGCTACCCCAAAAAATAACAACCAGCCAGGGAATGCTATACTTCCGGCCAGTAAAACAAAAAGACACAGGTTAAGGATATATACCAATGCAAGCACAAACACAATACGCTTGTCTTTATATTGCCCGGTTTTGCTTGCCCAGCGGATCCGCTGGGTAATAAAAGCTCTCCAGTTTGGAGCAGGCAGGGTTTCAACAATAGCCTCAGGGGCATTCAGGTAAGCAATTCTGCCCGGATGCCGGCTATTTATTTTCTGCATAAGCAGCATATCATCGCCCGAGGCAACATGATCAATGTTTTCAAAACCATTTACTTCATTGAAAGCAGCTTTTTCATACGCCAGGTTGGCGCCGTTGCACATGCTGTGAAATTTTTTATGTACAGAAGCCGCCGTTATGCCCTGCAGGATGGCAAAGTCTATGCTTTGAAAAACAGAAAGCGGCGCATGCCCCGGTTTTATTTTTACAGGCGATACGATGAAAACCGCTTTGCTGTGCCGGTGAAAGGCGGCAATAGTGCTGATCCAGTTTTTATGAAATGTGCAGTCCGCATCGGTAGTAACGATTAAAGTGCCGGTTGCCGCCTGTATGGCCGTTTCAATTGCTTTTTTCTTAAAGGCTGTTACCGGCTTACCAGGGGTATTCTTTTCCTGCAGGGATAACAATTGTATGCCCTGGTTGCGGTAGCGCTGAACGATAGCGGCGGTGCCATCGGTTGAATGATCATCCGCTATAATAATTTCCAGTAATGCTTTTGGGTAGGATTGCTGTAATAAGGAAAGGATACATTGTTCAATTACAGCTTCTTCATTGCGTGCCGGAACGATCACTGAAATTTTTTCTGCCGCAACAAGATCATTTATAGCATCGCTGTCAAAACAGGGAACCTGTTTCCACCCTTTATGATAATAATGTATCAGGAAATAATACGCGCCCAATAAAACAAAGCTGATGATAAATAATATCATGCACACAAATTAGGGCAAATTGTGTTACTATAATAAAGCGGCAATAGCGGCTGAGTTTTTTTCATCCAATATCCTGTGGCCGCAGGATATGATATGCAGTGCACAGTAATCGTTCAACCCTTTTTTAAAATCACTGCCTGTAGTATAGCGTATTATCCTGTCGTACCGGCCGTATATTAACAATACGGGCGTATTATTTTTTGGAATAAGCGTTTTTATCATTTTTATCCCGGGTTTCAATTTACGCATGGTAGTCCATATGGTATACAATTGCGTTCGCTTATCTTTTTGGTTGAGGTACCGGTGCACATAGTTATATACGCCTGTATTGATCATCCCTGTACTTTTAAGCATTTTGGTAATCGTAAAAAAAATGCCGGGCTTTTCCATAAAGTATTTAAACAGCCGGTTTCCCCAGATGGTTTGTGTTGCCAGCCGGTACCAGCAATTCATCTTTAACCCATCCGGCGCCAGCAGCACCAGTTGCACTATACGTTGCGGAATGCGCTCATATACCGATAAGGCTACCCTTCCACCCATGCTATATCCCGCCAGTGAAAAATGTTGTTCATGCAGCACCGGTATGTTGTCAATAATATTAATAATATCTGCTGCGGTGCATGGCAGCCCGTCCTTCCATATTGTTTTTCCGTGCAGGGGAAGATCAACAGCTATGATGGTATAGCTGTTTTCAATTTGCCGGGCAAGAGACATAAAACTGCCGGCCGTTTCGCCAAAGCCATGAAAGCAAAGCAATATTTTTTTACCTGTTCCCCATTGCAAACAATGAATTTGAGCGTGCTTATATGAAATGAAATATGATAACATGCGGTGTTTTCAAATGTAAGTGAAAACGGTGAGACAGCATATGGGTATTGCGCTGCTTTGCTTGCCTAAAAAAAGAGGCTGTCGTTAAAGACAGCCCCCGGTTTATCAAAACGGATGATACATTATGTTATTTACTGGTCCCACCAAACTTTTTCATTATAGGTATCTTCGCTCCATCCCTGCGCGCTGACAGCTGCAGTGCGGCTTGCTGCATTCAATGTTTGCTCACTACGGGGATAAGCAAACCTTACAGGGATTCTGTCGTTATTTACATTATCGGCGCCTGCAACCAGCGTGGGTATATTTGTTCTTCTCCAATCAAACCAGGCTTCTAACCCACCAAAAAACAATGCGATCCATTTTTGAGTACCAATAAGTGTAAGCGCATCGGTATTGTTAAATGCTACACCCGCCTGAGTTAAGTATCCTGCAGGAATAGTACTCTGGAAATAGCTGAAAGATGATTTAACTCCTTCTTCATAATGCCATTGAGCCGTATTGCCGGTGTTAATCATGCCTTTTTGTACCGCTTCAGCCAGGATAAACTGTAACTCGGGGTAACCCATAATATATCCTCTTGCAACTTTTAAACCCGTTTCGGTAATCGCATCCAGGAAGAAGTAGGAACCAACCCTTGAAATATTATTGGGACCACCATTATATGCAAGCGCATCCACCTCATTCAAGCCATTCGGCACACCAGTATACGTTCCGGTGGCATCAGCTTTTTGAGCAAATACAGCTATACGTGTATCTCCCAAAGCTAATAGTTTATCACCGAGCGTTTTACTTAAACGGAACTCATCAAAAGACCCGGAGCGGGTTGTATGCAACGGGAACTGATTAGGAGAAACGGTTAAATAAGTAAGCGCCCCGTTATCATTATTACTTTCAAAAACCGGTGTATTTGCGCCGCTAATAATTGCCTGCATATCTGCTGCAACATTCTTTTTACCTGAAATACGCATGAGGTAACGAAGCTGCAACGAGTTGGCCAGTTTTCTCCATTTGGTTAAATCACCGTTGTATAAAATATCGCCAACCAATGTGCCTGCACTACTATTGAATGTTGTATTCGCTGTTTCAAGATCGTTTAAAATGCCATCGTATATTGATTCCTGGGAATCATATTTAGGCATAAATATTCCGCTTACTCCACTCATTGCTTCTAAATAAGGTACATCACCATAGGCATCTGTTAAAAGAGAGTACATCCACGCTTTGAGTACTAAGCCTGCAGCCTTATAGTTCGGTACATTCTTCGCATCCCCCAAAGCAATAAGGCGCTCTACATCTCTCATATTACCATACATATTACTGAACAAACCGCTTCTGTCGCCCCAGGTATAACGATCTTCTGATACAAACTGAATTTTCGCCGTGTGCTGTATCACAATATTTCCTATGCCCCAGGATTGATTTACTACTTCATTACATACGCTCCGGATAATGGTGGGCATCAATAAATCCGGTGTTACATCATTAATTGCATTGGGGTTTGCGTTTTTTTCCTGGTAATCTTTTGTACAGGAAGTTCCCATTGTGCAGCCTATTATAACTGCGTATATATATGTATTAAACTTTTTCATACTCATAGTTTTAATAGGTTTAAAAGTTAAAGCCAAGATTAATGCCCAGACTGCGTGTGGTTGGCATTCCAACCGATTCTACACCGGGTATAATAGTACCGCCTGCTAAAGAACTTGTTTCAGGATCAATATGAGGAACTTTACTCCATACTGCCAGGTTACGTCCAACTACTGAAACATTTAATCCTTTAAACCTGATCTTTGAAAGCACTCTCGGATTAAAAGAATATCCAAGGCGAACTTCCCTCAGTTTAACATAGTCTGCATCAAAAACACCACCCTCTTCAATATCACGGTTACCGGTACGGGATTGATGATACTCGCGGGCAGTTATTTTTTTAGTATTAACGCTATAAGAACCATCGGGGTTTTCTACTACACCTTTTCCAACTACTCCGTTACCGTCTTTGCTCAAATCATAGCCATCGGCTCTTCCTTCCAATGTTTCTATTAACTGTCCGGCCTCCAGTCCAACCACCCAGGTTTCTGAGAAAAGCTGGCCGCCATAGCGTGCATCCAGGAGGAAGCTCAGGTTAAGATTTTTGTATGTAAATGAATTTCTGATACCTGCTAACCACTTAGGATTATAGTTACCTACTTTTACAATATCATTGGTTCCAACAAATCGTCCTTCACTGTTAAATATCTGCTGTCCATAGTACGGGCTTGACGGATCATCAACTTTTTTAAATCCGATAGAATACATATCACCCATTTGCTGACCCACGGTAGCATTGATATAAATACCATGACGGTTGGCCATTGAATAGGTAGTAACATCGCCATCAAACTCCAAAACTTTACTGCGGTTGGCAGACCAGTTAATGGCAACATCCCATTTGAGGTTTTTACCATCTATAGGACGACCGGTTAATTGTAACTCGTAACCATAGTTCCTTATTTTACCGGCATTAACTACACGGCTTGTTGAACCTGAAGTAATACTTATTGGAACACTTGGCAAAATCTGATTGCGCGTATTGATATCATAGTAAGAAAAGTCTATACCGAGCCTGCTGTTGAAAAAACGCCAGTCTATACCAGCCTCCCAGGAAGTACTGATCTCGGGTTTTAGGTTGTAATTCAACAAGCTGCTTGGTGAATAATACGCAGGTAAGCCTGACCAGGGCTCTGAAACACCATAACTGAAAGAAAATGCATAAGGATCAGTGTCATTACCAACCTGGGCAAGACTTGTTCTAACTTTAGCAAAACTAATCCATGCGGGCAACTGCACCATATCGCTTATTATAGCACTTAACGAAGCAGAGGGATAGAAATAAGAGTTTACTGTTTTGCCTAAAGTATCTGATACTTTGGGGAGCGTGAGCGCACTTGACCAGTCATTACGTGCAGTTACATCCAGAAACAGATAGTTGTTATATGCGAGTTGCAACGCGCCATACAAGCTGTTGATTTGTTTATTTCCGTCATAAACAGAGCTAACTAATGCTACTTTATTGTTATATAAGCTGTAAATACCCGGTATTAATAATTGCGGGGCGGTAACCTCGTAATTGTTAAACTTGCTGATCTGCCTGTTACCTCCTACATTAAGGCCAAAGCTAAATTTATCAGTAATGTCTTTATTAACTGATACAAGGAAATCCATGTTGGTTTCACTGTTACGCACTCTTTCCTCCCGGTAGCTTCCAAACCTGAAACGCTGGGTACTGAATGCGCGCTGGCGTTTTCTTAATTCACTATTAAAATCTGTGCCTCCACGTAACTGAATATTCAACCAATCCGTAATATCATACTTTAACGTAATGTTTCCAAAAACCCTTCCCGCATCCTGACCGTTTGTATTTTCGTAAAGGTTAAAATATGGATTATCGTGATAGTTGTAGTTAAAGTTGAATTGCTGACGATTTTCCATACCTGGTATCCAGTAGCTTTTCAGGCTATTCAAATCTACGTGTTGTCCCATCCAGCAATGCAGCAAATAAATGATGCTTTCTGTTCCGTAGGTTAAATTGGGACGGTTGTCACTTTCTGTATTTACATAGTTGGCGGTAATTCTCGCAGATAATTTAGGGGTAAAGTTATATCCTGTATTGAAGGCAAAAGTGTTTCTTTTTATATCCGTATTAGGGATAATACCTTTTTGATCTAACAATGTATATGATAACCGAAAATCTCCTTTATCATTTGCCCCGGTAAGAGATATATTGGTATTGTTTGTTACACCGGTTTCATAAAACTTTCTCAGGTCCATCCCCGGTACAAAAGGAGTTGGAGTAACTGTTCCTCTTGCTGCGAAATCGGCGGCTGAACCCAGCACTCCATCATCAACCAACGATATATCTCCACCACGGTAACCATTAGAAGTAGGTGAATTATGCTGAGCTATCAGGCTGCCATCCATTTTTGGTCCCCAACTTTCATCCACACCATCGCTTGCGCCACCCCCTTTTCCATCCTGGAAGCTGAACTGCCCATTGTTTCCCTGACCATATACCCTTTGAAACTTAGGAAGCACCAATGGGCTTTCCAAAGTAACGCCGGTATTAACAGTAACACCTATTCCTTTGCTGTTTTTACCTGATTTTGTAGTAATAACAATAACACCATTTGCAGCTCTTGAACCGTACAAAGCTGATGCATTTGCACCCTTTAGTACAGTCATGGTTTCTATGTCATCCGGGTTAACCATGGATGCGCCATTTCCATAATCCAGTTCCTGGTAACTGCGTCCACTGGAACCTGTCAGCTCATTGGTAATAGGAACACCATCTACCACAAACAAAGGCTGATTCTTATTAATATTAAGTGATTTATCACCGCGGATGGTTACACGTGCAGAACCTCCGACACCACTTGGAGAGGTCATTACCTGCACCCCTGCAACCTTGCCCGCTAATCCACTTACAAAGTTTGTTTCTCTTGCCTTATCCATGTCGGATCCCTTCACTTCCTGTACGGCATACCCCAAACGTTTTGCTTCTCTTTTTACCCCCAAAGCTGTTACCACCACTTCGCTAAGGGCCTGCGATTCGTCTGTGAGTTCAATTGCCAGCGTAGCGCCGTTTACGGTAATTTCTGTGGCTTTATATCCCACGCCTGATATTTCCAGCACATCCCCCCTTTTGGCTTCAATAGAAAACCGGCCTTCCGGGTCAGTAAAAGTGCCTCTGGTAGTACCTTTTATTGTTACTGAAATACCTTCCAGCGGGCTCTGGTCTTTCGAAGAAGTAACCCTTCCGTTAATGGTTTGTTGGGCAAGCACCAGTAAAGGCAGGGCCCAAAGTGTCAGCATAGCGGCGAAAACGCGCCATGTGCATGATTTTCTGATCATAAGCGTAGTTTTAAATTTTTAAATGTTAAATGAGGGCCGGTAAAAGTCTGATGCGGGTGTAAAGCAATGGTTAAAGCAAAATGAATAAATCTTTAACTGTGTATTAATGCTAAATATAAATATAGGATATTTATAAGAAAAGCCATAAGCAGAAATAGAAAAATTTTAAAATTTTCTTCTTTTTGTGTACAATACTTTCTTTCTACGGTTTTATTTAAATAAAAATCATTTAAAACAGGTTTTTCTTTAAAATATACAATCTTTAAAAACCAGGATAAGTTTACTATTTATAAACACTGTTCCTGTGCTCTTATTTTTCATTAACATACCTTCTCCTATAAATAGTAATGCATTTTTGCTTTTTTGCTGCATGGATGAACGGGTTTTATGACATCGGCTTTTGCGGGTTTTGAAACCTGTTATACGCTATGGCCAGATGAAGCATATAATTTCCGTTTTTTTAGCATTAAATCCTGTATTTACATCTATTCGTTCTCCGGGAAGAAACAACCCTTGCACCAATTCCTCACTATTTCTTAACGCCGGCTTAATAGCATAGTAATATCCGGCAGGGAAATTTGAGAAACCTGTCTCTAATGGACAAACGCCCTGTTGATGTTGTTGTTATTTCCGATGTGCACCTGGGTACCTACGGCTGCAAGGCTAAAGAACTAACTGCATATCTTAAAAGTGTTTCCCCTTCCATACTCATTCTAAACGGGGATATTATTGATGCATGGCAGTTCAGCAAAAATTATTTTCCTGCGGCTCATCTCGGTGTAATAAAAGAGCTCATCCATTGCATCACCAATGGCACAAGAGTATTTTATATTACCGGCAATCACGATGAAGTGCTAAGGCGCTATTCCGATTGCAGGGTGGGCAATTTTATGCTAACCGACAAGCTGGTGCTGGAAATAGACAATAAAATGACCTGGATATTTCATGGTGATGTGTTTGATAATACCACCAAAGGAAGCGCTAAATTCCTGGCCAAGCTTGGAAGCACCGGCTATGGAGCGTTAATACTGGTTAACCGTTTTATTAATACAGTTTTAAAATGTATGAGAAGAGAAAGGGTCTCGTTTTCAAAAAAAATAATGGAGGGTGTAAATAAAGCCGTTTCAAGAATTAATGATTTTGAAATGACTGCTGCGGAACTGGCGATTAAAAAAAAGTACGACTACGTTATTTGCGGGCATATTCATAAACCGCAAAAAAGGATAGTGCATAATGAAGAAGGCAATGTTACTTATTTGAATAGCGGCGACTGGGTGGAGCATTGCACCGCATTGGAATATTACAAAAGGGAATGGAAGCTGTTTCAGTTTGAAGCGGCTGATTTCCCGGAAATGAAAGTGGAGAAAAAAACGCCCCAGCCTGATGTAGTTACAGATGAGATCAGCTATTTCATCAGTTCGCTAACGGGATAAGGGAGTAGCAAGTGGTAAGCAGGAAGTGGGCAGTCGTAAGTAGATAATAAAAATTGAAAATGATTGTATGAAGATATTCTATGCTATACAGGCAACGGGAAACGGGCATATCAGCAGGGCCATGGAGCTGCTGCCTTATCTCCAGCAATATGGGAAGGTGGATATTTTCTTAAGCGGCGCCAATAGCAGCCTGCACCTCGATGCGCCCATAAAATACAGGAGTAAAGGGCTAAGCTTGTTTTATACCTGTAAGGGAAGTCTTGATTATTTTTCAATCATAAAAAGGATCTCACCCTTTCATATCAAAAAAGAAGTAACGGCATTGCCTGTGGAAAAATATGACCTTATTATAAATGATTTTGAATGCATAACCTCGCTGGCCTGCCGGCAAAAAAAAGCGCCTTCCATTCATTTCGGGCACCAGGCAAGCTTTATGTCGGCAAAAACACCCCGTCCTCACCGGCAAAGCCATACAGGTGAATGGCTCCTGAAAAACTATGCGGCCGCTACGCAGTATATGGGACTGCATTTCAAACCATACGACGATTTTATTCTTACGCCTGTTATTAAATCTGAAATATGGAACGCCCGTCCGTTCAACAATAATCATATAACCGTTTATTTACCCTCATACTGCGATTGCGAGATCCGTAAATTTTTCGGGAAGCTTACTTCGTACCGGTTCCAGGTTTTTTCAAGAGAAGTAAAGGCTGAAACAAGGCAGGGCCACCTCACCTTTATACCGGTAAGCAAAGAAAGATTTAATGAAAGCCTGATCCATTGCACCGCAATTGTTTGTGGCGCCGGTTTTGAAACGCCTTCGGAGGCGCTGCATTTAAAGAAAAAAATGATGGTGATGCCCATTAAAGGGCAATACGAGCAGCAATGCAATGCCGCTGCCCTGCAGCAACTGGGAGTAAAAACATTGCCGCAACTTTCTGAAAATTTTCATACCCTTTTTGACCAATGGTATGCCAATGCGCAGCCCGTTGATATTTCATTTCAATACGATGCCGGCCAAATTACAGCGATGATGATGCGGAAAGCCGCTGCATACCTGTAGTTTATTTCAACACAGCTGTTCTTTCCTGCCACCATTACAGGTGTACCAGCCCGGCTTGTGGTAGCAAAACCAGGCCCATCCCTAAAATACCGCCTATTACAGAAGCTACGGCATCTATAAAATCGTACGTGCCTATTCCGGTAATCTTTGAGAACAATTCAAAGCCATAGCTAATCGTAATCACTATTACCAATGCTATTATGCACGATAAAACAATAGCTGTTGGCCAAAGCCACCAGCCTATCGCCTGCAGGAAGGCCCCCATTACAATGCCAACCAGGAAATGCCTCCATTTATCGGGTGCTATTTTTTTGATCATGCTTTTTTAATGAAAAAGGGTTGTAAGGTTTGACCACTGTTTCCGGCCCCGCAAGCTTCACCGGTATTACTCCCACATTTCTAATTGAGCGGGGATGCATTGAAAACTTTTCCGGTGAAAAGGGCTTAATCCATGTGCAATAATGGCTTTCCGGTGCGCCATTGTTCCATACCCCTTATTATTATGCCAGTTGTACTGTGGAAAATCTTCATGCAGTTTCATCATATATGCATCCCTGCAGGTTTTGGCCAGTACGCTGGCAGCAGCGATAGAAGAAAAAATGCCATCTCCTTTTATGATGCAACGGTGATCAATTTTTTTATAGGCATGAAACCGGTTACCGTCAATCAATAACAATTCAGGTATAATGGGCAGCCCGTCTAAAGCTAAGTGCATAGCTTTAAAGGAAGCGTTTAATATATTGATCCGGTCAATCTCTTCATGATCTACGCTTGCCACATTCCATGCTATCGCTTTTTCTTCAATATAGATTCTCATTTCACTGCGTTGTTCCGCAGTTAATTGTTTGGAATCATTAAGCACAGGGTGAAAAAAATCGCGGGGCAATATTACGGCTGCCGCAAACACAGGCCCGGCCAGGCATCCGCGACCCGCTTCATCGCAACCGGCTTCAATATGTATATCCTGGTAAAACGCCTGTAACATATATTCGTGCTGCAATGTTAAGCATAAAAATTGTACAACTGCCTGCAATAAACTAAAATAGAAATATTCGTATATTACATAAAAACAACTTTATGCCGTATAATAAAAAAGAATTATTGGCATTGCCAGATAAAGAAAAAATGGCATTGGCTGAGGAATTGTGGGATAGCTTAGATGAATCAATCCCTCCCATAACGGATGAAGAAATTGCATTTGCCGAAGAACGTTTGAAAATGCATGAAGCTAACCCTGAAGATGGATTAACTTGGGAGGAGTTTCGTGATAAAATCAGGCAGCGACATGGATTTTGACCTCATTCTGAAGCCCATCGTTTATTGGGACATAGACGAGTCCATTGTTTGGTATGAAAAAAAGATAAAAGGGCTGGGACTTCGTTTCCTGCAATCATTTGAAGAAGTAATAGTCAGAATTGTTGACAATCCTTATTCGTTCTCTTATCTAAAAAAGCCAGTCCGCAAGGCCAAAATAAAAAGATTTCCCTACCGGGTTATTTATGTTATAAATGACCATACGATTTATATACTGGGAGTCATTAATGTAAGGAGAAGTAACAGGTTTATCAAAAAAAGGGCAAGACTTCCATAAAAAATGTATCATCCCAATAATTGCAGAGGCTTAAAACCACATTGTGGTTTGTTGTTGTTGTATAGATTCTTCCCTGCCTGCCGGTAGGCAAGCTGGGTTAGAATGACAAGCGGGAGTAGTGCTGTTGAGCTGTTGCGGTAATGCCGGACAAGGAATCCACTACCTGTCGCCCCAACGAAGGAAGGGTCTAAAAAGAAATGCATCCTACCGATCTTCGTACGAAATTTGAATTTCTCTCACCGAAGGTAAATGCACACGATACGGCTTATGGAATCCCTTTTACAATACTTTTGCAGCTATGAACAAATCGCTTTCACCCTCACCCAACAGGGCAGTAGCCTGGTGGTTATTAACAGGTGCGGGTATGATCATGATACAGGTATTGATAGGAGGCATTACCCGTCTTACCGAATCCGGACTCTCCATTACAGAGTGGAAACCCATTACAGGCATATTGCCACCGATGGGCGATTTAGCCTGGCAGACCGAATTTGATAAATACAAACAGACCGACCAGTTCAGGTACCTGCATTCCGATTTTTCATTGTCCGACTTCAAATTCATTTTCTTCTGGGAGTGGTTTCACCGCTTCTGGGCCCGGCTGCTGGGTATTGTTTTTATGGTGGGATTTACATGGTTCCTGCTGAAGAAAAAATTTAAAAAGGAAATGATCATCCCCCTGATCATCCTTTTTTTGCTGGGTGCGCTGCAGGGCGCTATTGGCTGGATAATGGTAAAAAGCGGGCTGGTACCTGAAAAATATTTCGTGGGACATGTTGAACTCACAACGCATTTTGTAGCGGCCTTAGGATTGTTGGTATACACGTTATGGTTTGCCCTGCAGTTGTTGGTGCCGGAACAACAAACCGTGCATAACCCTGCGCTGAAAAGATTTACAGTGGTGCTGCTCTTCCTGTTATTTGTTCAGTTTTGCTATGGCGGCTTTATGGCCGGACTCAGGGCGGCCACTGTTGCGCCCACCTGGCCTACGATCAATGGAGAATGGTTTCCCGCATCATTATTTAATGAGCGGGGGGCCGCAAACCTGGTAAACAACCCGTTTATGGTGCATTTTATTCACCGCGGCTTAGCTTACCTGATTGTTATACTCATTGCCGGCTGGTTTTTTACCATACAAAAAGCTGCTCTATCGCCCTGGCTGAATAGAACTAAAGCGTTGCCCCTGCTGCTGGTGCTGGTGCAGGTATTGCTGGGCATCGGTACCGTTTTGTTTTCCCCTTCTGCCACTGCATTAGTTTGGTTTGGTGTATTACACCAGTTTACCGCCATGCTGCTGCTGGTATCGCTGGTGTGGGTATTATACCTGGTGCGGAAGTAAAGCGCTATTCACGGATTGATATAACCGGTTATATACAATCGTTCTTTTGCCGGCTTTGTGTTAGCAGGAAAAGATAATATGCGGCCGACAGTATATTATTTTAAGGTCTTTTGCGTTAAATATCAAAGTATTATATTGCGCTGATGCCTGCTGCTTCCAACATAAAAGCATATATAAAGGGGTTTTATTACTCCTTTCCCATTCAGCTTTTCATTCTCCACCTCAGGCGTTACCAGTTGCTCCTTGTTTTCTGGTTCATTTTGGCGAGTGCTATTCATGGCGATTTTATGAGCACTTTTGGTGCTGATTCCCTTTTCCTTGCGCCCGAATACCTGGGAGAAGTGAATGGATTGAGCATGGCTATAGTAGGTGTGGCTACAGGTGTTTTTATTATGAGCTGGAACATCACCACATTTATTTTACATAGCAACCAGTTCAAATTTTTGGCTACTACTTCCAAACCCTTTTTAAAATACTGTATCAACAATGCGGTTATCCCGCTGTTGTTCCTCGTATTCTATTTGTCTAAAAGCATCTATTATGACGTGCATAATGAACTCCTTCCCATAAAGAGAGTTATTATATTGGTAACCGGCTTTTTATCAGGGCTAAGCTTTGCTTTCGTGATTTCCTTCTTATATTTTTTCAGAACGGAGAAATCCATGATGCGTACGATGGAACCCGTTTTCAGGGATCCGAAAGCATTTGCAGCCCAGTTTGGCATAGGCGGCAAACATTTTCATGAAAAAGGAATATTGCATGTTCACTGGTTTTTTAATACGAGGATGAAGCTGAAAAAACCGCGTAACGTAGCGCATTATTCGCAGGAGTTTATTGATACTGTTTTTAAAAGACATCATTTTTCTGCTGTAATATCCATCATAGTGGCTTTCCTGTTCCTGGCCCTTATAGGAATGCTGATGGATAAACCGTTTTTTATTATCCCTGCGGCGGCGGCTATCCTTTTGTTTTTTTCTGTATTGATTGCCGGTTCGGGGGCGCTTACCTACTGGCTCAAAAGCTGGGCTTTCCCTATACTGCTGCTTTTGGGCATAGGATTGAATTTTTTATTTGAAAAAGAGATCATTGATCCCCGTAATAAAGCTTACGGCATCAATTACACGAACCGCACAGAGCGTCCGGTTTACGACAGAGACAGCATCATGCAATTGTGTACGGTTGAAAAAATGGATGCAGATAAGAAGCACATGACCGGGATACTGGAAAGATGGAAGCTCCGGCAAAAAGAAGAGCGCCCTTTATTGTATGTAATAAATGTAAGCGGAGGTGGTACGCGGTCAGCTACTTTTACCCTGAATGTAATGCAGCACTTAGACAGTATAATGAACGGGGAACTGTTAAAAAAAACCTTTATCATCAACGGCGCCTCGGGCGGTATGCTGGGAGCCGCTTATTATCGCGAGCTGTTTCGTTTAAAGCAACAGGGTAATCCCATTCATCTGCAGGATCAGCAGTATGCCGATAACATATCCAAAGACCTGCTCAATCCGCTGTTTGCTTCCTTTGTAACACGCGATCTTTTTGCTCCTGCCCAGCAGTTTAAGGCAGGAAACTTCCGTTATATTAAAGACAGGGGCTATGCTTTTGAAGAGCAACTGAACCGCAATACCGGCAAAATACTCGATTACACTTTAGGAGATATCATGGAAGATGAGCGCGACGCGAAGATCCCGCTTATGCTTTTTAATGCCACTATTACGAAGGATGGGCGTAAAATGATCTTCAGCACCCAGCCTGTTAGTTTTATGATGCGCAATTGGCCCGATTCGGCAGCCGGTATAACAGCCGAGCCGGACGCTATTGATTTTACCGCCATGTTTAAGAAGCAGGATCCGTTTAGCCTCAGGCTGCTTTCTACCTTACGGATCAATGCCACTTTTCCGTACGTGCTGCCCAATGTATGGCTGCCTTCCACACCTATTATTGATGTAATGGATGCAGGCATGCGCGATAATTTTGGACAGGAGTCTTCCCTTCGTTTTTTGCATGTAATGGAAGACTGGATAACGGTTAATACAGGGGGAGTGGTATTTATACAAATACGCGATCGTAAAGACGGTGAATGGGATGAAGGGTATGAAGATCCAAGCATTACAGGTATGTTCACAAAGCCTATTATGACCCTTCAGCATAACTGGATGAAGATGCAGGATTATTATCATGATGAAATGATCCAGTATGCCCATACCGGGTATACATTCCCGTTTAACAAAATTACCTTTTCCTATACACCATTACCTAAGCAAAAAGGAGCCGCGTTAAACTTTCATCTTACCCGCAATGAAAAATTAGATATCAGGAGAGCGTTGCGCTCGGTATCCAATATAGAAGCATTTAAAAAGATCGTTTTTTGGCAAACTGGTGTTCCGAAGGCCGGATTAGCCGGAAGGCATCAGGAACAACCCTGATATCAAAAAGAGCAGCGGTAGGCTTGGGGTCTCCATCAATATGAAGCGGGGCTGAATCGGGGTTTTTGATACGGAGACTTTTCGTTTGATAATATATAACGCCCTTTTTTTTATAGCGAACTTCTTTTACCTCTCCCCTCCATATTTGCTGCAGCACGGCAAGCAGCATATATGGCTTATTCATTTTCTGTACAATTACAATATCCAGCAAACCATCATTAAGATCAGCCTTGGGGGCAATGGTAAACTGGTTACCGAACTGGTTACTATTGGCTATGCTGATAAAAAAAGCCTCTGTGAAAAGGGGTGCGCCATTTGCTGAAATCTCAAAATTGTAAGGCGTGGCCTTTAAAAAATTGTTGTAGGTCTGCCTGATATAGGTGAGCAGCCCTCTCCTGTTCTGTTTTGCAAAATCGTGGGCTACCTGTGCATCAAAGCCTAAGCCGCTAAGCATGCACGAAAAGTTATCATTGATTGTAAAAGCATCAGTAAGTACCGGTGTGCCGGTAAAGATAAGGTCAATGGCCCTGTGGGGATTCTTTGAAATGCCGGCGCAAAAAGCGAGGCCATTACCGGAGCCACAGGGGATAAGTCCAAAATTAACGTTCGTATCTCTCAGGCTATGTACTACACTGCTTATGGTGCCATCGCCTCCGGCCACCACAATATCCGTTACGCCTTCGTATAATATTTTACTGCGGATAGGAAGATAATCGCCTTCTGCATTGGTAGGATAAATTTCAAAATCTGTTGCTGATGCAGCACATTTTTTTTCAATAAGCTTCCTGATGCGGGACTTATTCCCTGTACCAGCAACCGGATTGAGCAAAAAAATTATCCTTCGTTTCATACCTGCAAACTGTGCAACTTAAATAGTATTAAGGTAAGATGCATGGCATTAAAGCAGCCTTATTGGGAGTTAGCGTTCATAAGTTTAAGATTTTTGGTCCTAAACCGTTTGTTTACATCACGCACTTCCTCTTCTGCACCGCTCTTCCGCCTTCCGGTGGCATGAACAGAATGATCTTAAGCTCTTTGAGATACTTTTTTCTTGCTTTTCAATGCCTGGGTAATAACTGCAGAAAGGTTTTGCAGCGTAGGCTTTCCTTCAAAACGTTCTCCGTTAACAAAAATCGCCGGCACATCTGTAACACCTGCATCCACAGCCTGCATCTGGTCATCTCTTACATACCATCCGAACTTTGAATTCATCAGATCATCCAGGAAGTGTTTACGTGTAACGCCTACATCACGGGCATAGCCTTTGAGGCTGATGGTACCCAAATTGCGCTGGTGATTAAGCAGAATATTATGCATTTCCCAGAATTTCCCTTCCTGGCCTGCTGCAATGGCAGCTTCCGCTGCTTTAAAAGAGCGCTGGTGAATGCGGGTGAGGGGGAAATGACGAAAATTGTATTTTATCTTTCCTTTATATGTTTCCAGCAATTGCAGCATTACATCGTGAATTTTGGCTGTATCAGCACTTTCGTAATCTCCATACTCCACAATAAGCACTTTTGCTTCAGGATCGCCAACAATCATCTCTTTCGGCGGTATTATCTTTTCTTCAACTTTAAACTTCATAACCCAATCTTTTTATGATTAATCCAATAATGTCAAAATAGATGCCATTTCATCCTTCCTGACGTAAACCCATATAATATAAGGTAAAGATCAACAATTTTACATGATTTTCAACATATTAGTCCAATATACGGTATAATGACATATTGTCTTGGCATGAATACCGTTTTTTAACAAAAAAATCTGGTAGGTTTGAAAGCTTAAATATTTATTTTTTATGTCTAACGGCACAAAATCCGAGATCCGCTTTTTAGAAGGACCACAATCGAGGTGGGAAGAATTTAAATTTGTGGTGAAATCTTGCCGGGAGTTTATAAAAGGGTTCAGGGCTTTACATTTTGCAGGACCCTGCGTTACTATATTTGGGTCGGCAAGGTTTAAGGAAGATCATGAGTATTACATACTTACGCAAAAACTATCGGCAGCAATAGCAAAACTTGGCTTTACTGTTATGACAGGCGGCGGCCCGGGCATTATGGAAGCCGCCAACCGGGGAGCACGGGAAGTTGGCGGAAGGTCAGTTGGTTGCAACATAGTTTTGCCCCATGAGCAGCAGCCCAATCCTTATCTTGATAAATGGGTGAATATCAAGTATTTCTTTGTTCGAAAAACCCTTCTGGTAAAATATTCCTATGCTTTTGTGGTAATGCCTGGCGGCTTTGGTACCCTCGACGAGCTTTTTGAAGCGCTAACCCTTATCCAAACCAAAATGATCAAAGCATTTCCGATTATTATTTTTTGTAAGGATTTTCACAGGGAGCTGATGGACTATATAGAAAAGCTGAAAGTGGCGGGTACCATCTCAACCGATGATCTGGATCTTGTTTTGCTTACCGATTCTGTTGAAGAAGCCGTTGAACATATCAGAACGAACAGCATTGACCAGTTTGGGCTGAAATACGCCGAACCCAAACCTGCCAGGTGGCTGTTTGAGAAACGCTTCTTCAATTTCTGATGAATTGGTTAAGGTATTCTGTGTTGCAAAGGTACAGGACACAGGGGCAGCCTATAAACAATAATGCCGTTTTATGGTGGCACTATTGTTTACCATGATCACACCATAATAAGGTCTTTATTATAGCAGCGTAGCGTCTAATGTAATATTCGTATTCAGCAACTTGCTGATCGGGCAATTGGCTTTTGCATCTGCCGCGGCTGCATCAAACTTTGCTTTATCAATACCGGGTACTTTTGCTTTTAATACAAGGTGAGAGGATGTAATGCTCATGCCATCCAGCGTAATGGTACAGTCGGTATTAATTTCATCGGCAGTAAACCCTGCTTCATTCAGCGAAAATGCCAGCTTCATACTGAAGCACCCCGCGTGCGCGGCAGCAATCAACTCTTCGGGATTGGTGCCTGTGCCGTTCTCAAAACGCGACTTATAGGAATACTGTGTTTTACTGAGTACACTGCTCTGTGTGCTTACTACACCATTGCCATCTTTACCTGTGCCGTTCCATACGGCTGTTGCTGAACGTTTCATGATTGTATGATTTAATTGCTACTAAGTTCCGAAATCTTTTCGAGCCTTTGCCTTATAACAAATAATTTTACGTTTTTCGAAAACCAAACCATTCTTCATGCCGCCTGTTATTTCCAAACTTCCCGAAGTGGGCACAACCATTTTTACGGTGATGAGTTCCTTAGCAAAGGAACACGATGCGGTTAACCTTGGACAGGGTTTCCCGGATTTTGCCATGAATGAAGCACTGATTGCAAAAGTTAATGAAGCTATGGTAAAGGGATGTAACCAGTACACGCACATGAATGGTTATATGCCGTTGCGTGAAGTGCTGGCGGAGAAGATAGGGAACTTGTATGGAGCTTCCATAAATCCTGATATGGAAATAACCGTTACCCCTGGCGGAACCTATGCT
The DNA here is from genome assembly GCF_035445465.1 of Agriterribacter sp. Lineage (NCBI taxonomy): Bacteria > Pseudomonadati > Bacteroidota > Chitinophagia > Chitinophagales > Chitinophagaceae > Agriterribacter > Agriterribacter sp. The sequence continues at coordinate 5,189 of NZ_DAOMQT010000007.1, read as the reverse complement.
ATATATACTGCACTAACCAGCGTTTTGCAACCGGGAGATGAAGTCATTATTTTTCAACCGGGGTACGACAGTTATATACCCAACGTGGTGATCAACGGTGCCACACCTGTGCTAATTCCTTTACACTATCCTGATTATAGCATTGACTGGGAGGCAGTACGCAACGCAGTTAGTTCCCGCACCCGTATGATCATGCTTAATTCGCCGCATAACCCCACAGGCGCCATATTGCGGGAGAATGACATAGCAGCATTAAGAACGATAGTTAAAGGAACGAATATTTTTATCCTGAGCGATGAGGTATACGAGCATGTGATATTTGATGCATTGCCGCACCACAGCATGCTGCGTTACCCCGACCTGTTGGAAAGAAGCTTTGTATGTTTTTCTTTTGGCAAAATCTATCACTGCACGGGCTGGAAGATCGGGTATTGTGTGGCGCCGGCCGGCGCTATGGCTGAGTTCAGGAAAGTACACCAGTTCAATTGCTTTTCTACGGATACACCCAAGCAGGTAGCGCTGGCTTCCTTTTTAAAGCAAAAAGACCAGTACGAATCGCTGGGAGATTTCATACAACAGAAAAGAGATTATTTTCTGCAACTGATGAAGGACACAAAGTTCAGGATGCACAATTCTTATGGCAGTTATTTTATTTTGGGCAGCTACGGTCATTTCAGCGATGAAACGGAAAAAGACATGGCTATCCGCATCACCAAAGATCATAAGGTAGCCACTATTCCTGTTTCGGCATTTTACCAAACGCCCACCGATAATAAAGTGCTGCGTTTTTGTTTTTGTAAAAAAAGCGAAACCCTGGAAAAAGCGGCAGAAAGGCTGAGGAGGGTGTAGGCGTGCATTATTCATATCCTTTGCAGGCTGTCAAAAAAAATTGCTTTAATGAAACTGCCGGAGGAAGTAAAATCACATTCTTCCAAATGGCTGAAAACTAAAGACAGCGTATTAAGCAACTTTTACTGGCAGAACGCCCGCCTGAACGATGCGGTCGGGCAGGGATATGGTGCTTTTTTCTGTTAACCCTGCGGAGGCAGATATCGTTATCGCCTATATCGCTAATCAGCACGCACACCATAGTAAGAAAAACTTCCAGGATGAATACAGGGAATATCTTAAAGGATCATACCTTTATTTTCATAATTACTCCCTCTCCCACACCCTCACATAATCTACCTCCATTCTTTTTGGAAATGCAGTGTGCTGCGGATCACCGCCATTCTGCCCGCCAACAGCCAGGTTCAATAGCATGTAGTGTGGTTGCTTAAAAGGATTGAACCCGCTGCCGTCTTTGTTTACCAATGAATCAACGGCTACTCTATTCAGCAGGGAATCATCAACATATAACGCAATATATTGTTCATTCCAGTCCATACGCCAGGTATGGAATTGGGCAGCCCAGCCGGCACCGCCTAATTTTTTTATACCTGTTTTAGTAGTATGCCACTCGTTAGATTGGTTTTTGCCACGGCAAAGGATATTCGCTAAAAGTGTGTCGCGGTAATATTCCATGATGTCTATTTCGCCGTTTTCCGGCCAATGTTTTTTCATGCCCAGTGTCCACCAGGCCGGCCACATACCCGGATCAACATCAATGCGCGCCCGCATTTCAAAGCGGCCGTACTGCCAGGCTTGTGTTCCTTTGGTGATCAGGCAGGAGGAAGTATAATCAATAGTTGGTCTTTTCTTCCGCCAGTCGTTGCTGCCGTTTACATATAACGGGTTGGGCTTCTGTTCCCGCCGTGCTTCAATAACAAGCAGCCCTTTTTCGCACCGGGCATTTTCCGGCTGGTACCACTGCAATTCTTCATTGCGAACAAAGCCTTTCTCGTAGTTCCATTTGGTGGAATCCGGGGAGCCCTCTTTATTAAATTCATCGCTCCACACCAGGCGATACCCGTCTTTTTCCTGGGCAAACAGCTGATCAGCGGTTATTATACATATAACAGGCAGGATGATGCGATATAAATGCACACACATAGCATTACAGATGAATGAGATTATAAGATACTTCAATTATACGGAAGTTTCCTATTCCTGCTCACACATTGTTGTAACAGTATTGCCGGAGCATCATTTTATTGGTTTGCAGGAAGAATAACAGGACTGGCTGTTGTAGCCATTGGCTGAAACGGAAACAGGGGATAGCTGCTTTGCTGAACGCCTATGCTGCCTGAAATAGAAAAAGTTCTGTCGTCATTTATATACATCAGACCAAGTTCCGCCCTGGAGTATACGCCAAAAGCGCCGGATTTGAACAGACTCTTATTTGGATCGGTTTTAGTATCAGCAAATGACCGGAAGGAACGATTGAAGTTTATATAGGAAGGCGCTGCGGATACACCGGCAAATGCATACAAATTATTATTTAACCTGCGATTGAGCTGCAAACCCAGCGGAACACTTACAAAATTTGCGTTGCCGCCATTAAAAAAGCTAAAACCGGTTGACAGCCCGCTGTACCTGGTAACGAACCATTTCTTACCTGATAAATGGTTTATAGCAGACGCATCATTATTTTCAAATCCACTCCGATGCGTATAATCCATAGCACTTAGCGGCAGAGCGGTTTGTGCACCTGCTGCCACAGCAAAAAATGATATACAGAATAATAACAGGAAACGCATATTGCTTAGCTTGTAATATAAAATTACGGATTGTTCACGTATTATAACCGAAAATGAAAATAGCAAAAGTTAATAACCGGTTACAGGGCGGGGTTGTATAAAAAGTCACGAAGACACGAAGAAATTAAAACGGGAAGATGAGGACTTTGTTTCTTTGAGCCTTAGTGGTATATCTTTTATACCGCCCTTTTGAGACAGCCTCATCTGCAGCTAAAATAACTGTACGGGTAAGGCTAAAATGATATGCAGTGGACCTACAGTCCCTGGTTATTGTATATTCTCCTTTACAAAATTATCCGCATATTCTTTAATCATATCCCTAACCTTCCTGAATTGCTGCACGATTTCCTCCTCACTACCTTTTGCTTTCGCCGGGTCGGGGAAATTATGATGAAACTGTTGCGCGTTTGAGGGAAAAACCGGGCAGCGCTCCCTGGCATTGTCACAAACCGTAATAATATAATCAAAATCTATATCCCGGTATTCTTTTATATTATTAGAAGTATGCGTTGAAATATCAATACCATCATCCTTCATAATCGCTACTGCACGGGAGTTTACGCCATGCGTTTCTATGCCTGCACTGTATATAGCTGCACTGTTACCTGCAAAATGCTTCAGGTATCCTTCCGCTATCTGGCTACGGCAACTGTTGCCCGTACAGAGTACTAAAATTTTCTTCATGCTTTTATCTTTCGTAATTAATTACAACATCCCGATCCGCAGCAGGCATCCTTTGCTTCTATTGGTTTTTCGGCATATACAGTAATACTGAATATACCGGTGTAACCTGCTTTAAAATCAGCCATTTCATCTTCATTCAAATAGTTGTTTAGTATATCGGCCGGAATAACGATAGGCTTTTCTTTTTGCTGCACTATATTTTCAAAACCACCCGCCTGTATCAATTCCAGGTACGCCTCCTTTTGGATGGCGCCTGCTACGCAACCCGCATACATTTCGGCATCTTTTTTAAGATTACCGGGAAGCTCACCCACCAGCACGATATCTGAAATGCTGAAATGACCGCCCGGCTTCAGTACCCTGTATATTTCTTTAAATACTTTGGCTTTATCGGGAACAAGATTAAGCACGCAATTGCTTACAATGACATCCGCTACATCAGCGGCAACAGGCATATTGTCAATGTCTCCCTGCCTGAATTCTACATTGACATAACCCAGGTTTTCTGCGTTCGCTTTTGCTTTTAGAATCATAGCCGGTGTAAAGTCAATACCAATTACCTTACCGGATGCTCCGGTTTCCGCTCTTGCCACAAAACAATCATTACCCGCGCCGCTGCCCAGGTCAATGACTGTATCGCCCTCCTTTATTTTGGCAAATTGCGTGGGTAGTCCGCAGCCCAGTCCTAAATCGGCATCGGACACATATCCTTCCATCCCGCCGTAATCATCGGTCATAATGTTGTATACTTCGGTTGAGCAGCCACCGGCGCCACAGCACGACGACTGGTTGGTTCCTTTTTCCTGTAAGGCTATTTCGCTGTATTTCTGCCTTACTATTGCCTTGAGTTCTTCCTGTGCTGACATATTATGCTAAGTTTAAAATGTATAATCGAAATATTACGATTGATTTGATTAAAAAAATCAGCAGCATTTCCCCGTAATGGCTTTATATGCCGAAAACAAATCGGTTATGTAATTTTTGGCGATATTCCATTCGGTTTCATCTATGCAATAACAAACCTTTACCCCTTCAATGTCACCTTTTATTAAACCCGCCGCTTTCAGCTCTTTTAAATGCTGCGATACCGTACTTTGCGACAGCGGCAGTTCATCTACTATATCACCACAAATACATGACCGCTTATTGATCAACAATTTCAATATCGCCACACGTGCGGGGTGTGCCAGTGCTTTGGCATATTTTGCTATCCTGTTATCTTTTACCGTAAATTCTTCCGCCTTTGTTGCTCCCATTGTTTTTATTATATCGCAATATTACGATTAATTTTAAAAAATCAAAAATTCTCCCGGAATATTCTTTTTTTTGTACTCCTTTGCATAAAGCATCAGGCTGAATAATATGCTCAAACAACTACTTTTTATAGGGATTGGCGGCGGCATTGGCAGCATATTACGCTATACGGTGCAGTGGTGTATGAGCCGGCACACCAGTATGGTATTTCCCGCAGGTACATTTATTGTAAATATTACCGGCTGCTTTTTAATAGGATTATTCTATGCCCTGGCGGCAAAGGACAACATCCTCAATATAGAATGGCGGCTATTTTTAATTACGGGGCTTTGCGGGGGCTACACTACCTTTTCCAGCTTTTCGTACGAGAATTTAGTACTGCTGAAGCAGGGACATTACCTGCAGTTTTCGTTATATGCCGGACTAAGCGTTTTGCTGGGTTTGCTGGCCACGGTGGGTGGAATGGCAGCGGGTAAATAAGCTGGTTGCAAAGTTGAAGAATAAATTATTCCCTGCCATGGCCATTTATCCCGCAGATAATATCTTTACTTTTTTACGCCAACTTAGCTCAGCTGGTAGAGCATTTCATTCGTAATGAAAGGGTCGTCGGTT